>JALEGK010000023.1 GCA_022763105.1 Rickettsiales bacterium
GCACCGCAATCGACATTGGGTTACGACATCGACACCGTAAAGGACGGGTGGACGAGTGGTGAGGGCTATGATTTTTATTACACCGATGGCACGCGCACCACGACCGCACCACTCGGTGCTGCCTATGCATGGAAGAATATTGATTGGTGGTGGACCAATACACACACCAACCCTGATGCAACCACCACACCGTGGGTGCCGCAATCGAAAAAAATCTGGTTCACCGAATTTGGTTTTCCATCTGTCGATGGTGCGACCAACCAGCCGAATGTGTTTTACGATCCGACCAGCTCGGAAAGTTACTTCCCCTATCACTCGACCGGCAAGATCGATTTCAGAGCGCAACGCACCGGCATTGCCGCGACGCTATCGCAATGGGCGAATTCATCCATGATCGAGGAGTTATTCCTCTGGACGTGGGATGCGCGCCCATACCCTTACTGGCCGGACCTGAGTGATGTCTGGGCCGATGGCGCGGTCTGGAAAACCGGACATTGGGTGCAGGGCAAGTTTGGACTTTCATCACTTGCCGCCATCGTGCTCGATCTATGTATTCGTGCAGGGCTAAGTGCATCGAAAGTAGATGTGACGAGACTGCAAGAACAAGTCGACGGTTTTGTGCTGACCAGTAAAGCATCTGCACGGAATATGATTGAATTGCTCATGCAAGCCTTCTTCTTTGAAGCGACCGAACGTGATGGCGTCTTGCATTTCATTCCCAAAGGTCAGGGGGTGAGCTTGCAACTCAGCGAAGACGATCTGCTGCCGATGGGTGAGGGCGGTGAACGTCTCATCATCACCCGCGCGCAAGAATTAGAGCTGCCTGCCGAGGTCGAAGTGATTTACCTCAACCGTCTCAAGCAATATCAGGCAGGTACGCAACGCAGCTCGCGTCAGGTGGTCGATACCAAAGAAGTCGTCACCCTCAATCTACCACTCGCACTGGCCGAAGGCCGCGCCGAGTTCATCGCGCAGACCATGCTGCATCAGGCATGGACGGAACGCACACGTTACGTGTTCGAGGTCGATATGCATTACGCATCCTTGCAGCCTTGCGATGTGATCGAAGTGACATCGAACAACATCACCCACCGCGTGCGCATTGCCAATATGCAAATCGGTAAACCGGGTAAATTGCGTATTGAAGCGCTGGCAGAAGAAGTCGCGCATTACGAAGCGCCCGAGGTGGAAGTGGAAACGAACGAGAACACACAAGCGACCACTGCACTGGCCGAAACAGCATTGGAGCTGCTCGACATTCCGGCATTGCCCAATGACGCCGCCGATGAGGCGCGCCTGCGTATCGCCATGGCACCGCGCAGCGCATCATGGGGTGGGGCAGTGTTATACCGTAGTGAAGATGGCGGGCAATCTTACGCCGAGCTAACACGTAGCACGGCGAGTGCTGCGATGGGTACGACCTCTAGTACGTTGCCTGATGGCACGACCCATGTCTTTGATGAGGTGAGTGAGCTCTATGTGCTGATGCTCGGCAATGCCGAATTGCATAGCGCCAGTGAGCTAGCCGTACTTAATGGTGCGAATGTCGCATTGGTGGGTGATGAGATTATTCAGTTTAAAACAGCGGAAGAAATCTCGACCGGCAATTACAAACTAAGCGGTTTGCTACGCGGACGGTTGGGCACAGAACACGCCACCGCATCGCATAGTTCGGGCGAGCGGTTTGTGCTACTCGATACCGCGATTCGTGGCACCGATATGCCCGATGGTTTGTTTGGACTCAGCCGCGATTACAAAGCGGTCAGCATCGGCAGCACACTTGGTGCAACGACTGCAAAGAGTTTTGCTTACTCTGCCCGCGCACTCAAACCCTATGCACCCGTGCATGTGACAGGCACCAATGAGAGTAATAATGACTGGAGCATCGCTTGGGTGCGCCGCACCCGTCTGGGCGGCGAATGGCGCGACTATACCGACGTGTCACTCGCCGAATCATCAGAAGCCTATGAGATTGATATTTTAGATGGCTCGGATGTCGTGCGCACCATCAGCGCAACCACATCAGCAGCCACCTACACCGAGGCAGAACAGATCACCGATTTCGGCTCGGCGCAATCAAGCCTGAATTGCATGATTTATCAACTCTCTGATCGAATAGGGCGTGGATATGGTGCATCAGGGGTATTTAGTTAATTTCTGCCCAGAAATATGACAGTTTTATGACAATATTAAACTTTTTGTTAACAATTTGAGCGTAGTCTTAAGTTAAGAACAAAAAGGAGCTAGCCATGCTGTCATTTGCAGAAATTGCAGACGATAACGCGATTCAAGAATCCGCAAGTCAGATTCCAGCCGAGCCGACCCCAGCGTCGGTGGTCAGCTTAGATGGGGCAACCTTATATAAGAGTGAAGCCTCGGTAAGTTATGCGGTGGAACTATCCCAGCTCTGCCACGCGCACGCCATTGAAGAAGAAGCATTGGTGATCAAAATTTGCACCGCCATTTCAATGAGCCTGCCGCAATTGCCAGAAGAACGTATGCATCATGCGATGTTTAACAAACATATGTATTTGGATGGAGAGATTACTTTCCAACGCTTCATTTTGAAGATGCGTAACTTGTTTCCAAATCGCATGGAGCAATTATCAGATGACCTACGTGCCGCCATCGCAAAAATGGGTGGCGAAGCGCACTAGGTTCAGTCAGCACATTGGGGGTCAGCCCTTAGGTGTCAGGTGTTGAGATTTGGATGGGGGTCAGCGCCTGATGCCTAAGGGCTGAAATACTTCTAGCCTTCGGGATTCAATATCCGCTTTTTCTGCATCAAGAATTCTTGCTCGGTCAAATGGCCTTGATCGCGTAATTTCGCGAGCTTCTCAAGCTGCGTGACCGGATCAATCTGCATCATGGCAGGTTGTGGCGGCGGTGCTGCTTGCGGCTGAGCTTGAGGCTGTGGCTGTTGTTGCTGCGGTTGCGCAGGCATCGGCTGATTGGCCTGCGTATGCTGTGATGCATGCTGCTGCGCCATCTGCTCACGCGTGGCGGCTTGTGCCTTGGCAACGTCTTGATAGACGAGCTGGCGATATTGATCGATCGCATTACGTACCGTTTTCACAAACGGATCAATCGAGTCTTTTAAAATCATGCTGATCTCATACGACGCCGCACCATCCCAAATCTGAATCGAGCCAAATACCAGCACATATGATGAATTGATCGACTGCACACGGTCAAGATTGAGCTGCTTGACCTTGATACCAAAGAACATGCCTTTATCGACAAATAACAAGCGCCTGTTGGTGCATACCAAAAGCACGGTAGAGGTGCCATGATACCCGGAGGTGAGCGCTAAAACCCGCTCATTATCGGCGAGAATCTTCGGGAGATACTTGATCTCACGCGTGGTGTAGAAAATATATTTATGCGGCAGCGCCTTGATCTGTTCTTTGATCTCTTTGAGCGTCGGCATCGCGTCTCCCCATCTATTATTGAGCGCATTTTAACAAGGCTTGGGGTTCAAGTGAAGCACTAACCCACTACCCGTGAAGTCTATATACGCGAAATAAGCAAAGAATGCCCGCTACTTAACGGAATGTTAATAGGAAAATGCGATACACTATAGGTGGGGTAGTGTAGGAAATGCCCCAAAAACGAAGAGTGTAAACTCTAAAGGGAAAGCATTTGTGGCAAAGCAAAGCACAAAAGAATATGTAATCTTCCGCGATTACAGCCCCGTCAATACGATGGAGCTTGGCGTGCAATTCCCCACGCCAGAAGAGATCGAATATGCGGGATGCGATAATTTCTTCTACGCCAATTTATACGTCCAACAACATAGCGGCCAACAATTTGCACTGATCCGAGCGATGGTAGAAGTGCATCCTGAGACCATCGAATATTACAACGCATTACTCAGAAAACAAAAACAAGAACGGACCGAACCAGAAGAAGCACAAGCTGAACGCGAAGAGTTTTTAGATAAGCTGAGTAAGCCACTTCCTAAAGATCAAGCTGCCAAAAGAGAAGAGGTGAAAAAGCTCGATAAATGGCGCGAAGAGCATAAAACAGAAGGCCAGATTGCACATGAAAAAGGACATTACACAGCGGGCCAACGTGCGCATGTACGCTTTGAGTTAGAGCGCCCCTATACACTGAGCAAAAAGACGTCATCAGACGGTAAGACCGAATATTACACGCGCAAAGTGCAAGATTCGTTTCCGCGCAGACGCTATATCGGACCAGATGATTCTAGCGATCAGCGAAGAGAGATTATGGTTAGACGTGCGGGCAGTAAGCACAATATTTCGCGCGTTAAAGGGCTGGATCGTATCAGCGAGATTCTATCGCACCCAGTCAGCGTGTATTTGGCATTAAGAGAAGCCGAGATAGATGCCCAGATGCAAAGAGAACACGGACATGAAGACCCGTTATATGCAGAGCTTCAAAGGGTTGAGGTAAATAAGGACAAGCGCGAGGACATTCCACGTCGCGGTAAAGCAACCATCGATGATGAAGAGCGTTTACACGCACAAGGCAAAAGACCACCGGGTTCACATCGCCCCGCACGCCTACAAGCCATCGACTTTAATCCGCTAAGCCCGCTAAATAGAGAAGCGATAAACAGTCAAAAGTTCGAGCGTAATGACCTGACATATACTTCAGGTGAAGATGAGGTCGAGCGTCAGATCGTAGAAGATTTTGTGGTAGAAGACAGCGAGAACCGAGCGCTCAGACATGCAATGCACTCAGCATTAGCCAATAAATTCGGCAAGGCCGATGATACGAAGCTACCCAAGCGCCGCCGGAATATTATTGCAAAATCAACGGGCATCAGGGGTGCGCAGGATGGCTTTGAAGTCTACACCATTCCTCGCCAGCCCAAATTGGCTATGTTTGAACAAGACCATGTATCCGAGGAATATAAGGGCGTCAAAATGCCGCGCATCTATATCGATTTCGATCAGATCGATGCCGCGACAAATGATCATATCCGCGGTTATTACTATCTAAAAGATTCTGGCAAAACCGAAATCCATGAGGGGCGCGCATTCCCAATCTATGAGGTGATTCCCGATGAGGTGATGGTAAGAGATTTGGACCATCCCAAATTCATGGGAACGAACCAACGTGTCATTGGTCAGCAAGTGATTGAAGAAAATATCGCCGAAGCGGTACGCGCATGGAATAAAGGCCGTCCAAAGAAAGAATGCATCGCCACACCTTACAGCGAAGATAAAGAGCTGAACAAAGCAGACCCGGGTGCGGGGCATGATCAGTTTGGCGAATTAGGGGCTGCAGGTGGCAGACAGGCACGTATCAGACGCTGGGCGGATTTTGTAGCTATTCAACCGCGCACAGGCAGAGCCATCGTAGATCCGGATAAGACAGGAAACGAGGATTAGCGAGCGTTAAGAGCCGGGTGGACGGCCACCTTTATCGATGATCGCTTGGCGTTCTTTAACCGCATCTAACCATTGATCAAAATCACCAATCTGTTCATCACGGCGCTCTGTACTTATTTTGGTATCGCTGCGGCGACGATATATATCTTCTGCCTGTTTTCTATCGCCTGGGCGGTCTTCTGGCGGCGGGGTGATTGCCTTAAACAATGCCGACTCACCATCTGGACCTTTAGCGTGTTTACTTGAAGCATAAGAAATATACGGCTTGCCATCTGGTTCAATGTCACCGGTTAATGAGGTGATTAGGGCGCGCAAATTCATGACAAAGGGCTGACGCGGATTAGCCTCATCTTCTTTGCGCCCTGGAATGGTAATGCCACGATCACCAGTAATCCACGGGAAGTGAATGCCGCCATTTTGCAGCCCTAATCGTTTCGATAAAGAGCGCACGCCGTTATCGGCAGTCTGATCATGCGGCCTGTAGGCTGTATACACACCATCTGTGCGAAGTGTTTGGCTTTTCTCTGTGCATTCAACAATGACTACCCCACCTTTGGGATGGCTCAATTCACCTGCCTCAAGCATTTGTTTTACGCTGCCATAACAGCGCAATCCGGCTGATTCATCTTGGGTGCGCACACCAGATTTCTGATCATCTAAGTAATGTGCGAGCGGATACGCATTGGCATATTTGAACCGATGCTCATCTTCATCAAAATCAAAATCAAAGGCTGGGCCTTGGGGGCTATCATTTTTATGAATACCCAACGTATATCCATCTTGCATGACGAAAAACTCGCGCAGCACCTCATTGGGAATAATCAGGGTGCGCGGTGGTTTCGATTGTGTGTCGGACAACCATTCTAGCAACGCGATAGGGTCTTCTGGGTGACCATTTGGGCCATCCTTTGCACGGTGCAGATAATCTTTGTTAGAGTGGCCGGTCATACGCATATGACCAGACATCAGATTGCTTAAACTACAGGTGTCGATCACGCTGATAGGGCGCGCGCATTCATTGCGAATCTGGCGACGCATCTCGGCTTCTTTGGCGAGCGTCTCTTCATTTACGTCGCGTATACGATTGCCCCAACGGCCAACCGTAACATCGCCATCTTGTTTGACATAACCGTTTCCCATCTTTGCAGGCTAGCAAGCAAAGGTAAGTAAATCGTTAATTTTATTGAATTTTTCTGAACCATAGGAGTGTTTTATGGCTACCACCCCCCATCTTGGGCTAACCCTTGTCGAACAAGCGCAGGCTCAAAAAGAAGTGACTGTTAACCGCGCCTTCAAAGATATGGATGCCGTGCTCAATACCGGCATTCTTGACTACACGCTCACCACGCCACCGGGCAGCCCGTCTGCTGGCGATGTCTATATTGTCGCAAGTTCTGCTACCGGTGATTGGAGCGGGCAAGATGGCAATATCGCTTACTTCGATGATATCTGGCGATTTATCGCTCCCAATGAAGGCATGAGCTTATGGGTGAATAGCGCCGACACGGCGATTATCTATGATGGCAGTGGCTGGGTGCTACACACCAACATGTCACGCAGCTACAGTAAGCAGCAAGTGATCGATCTGGGCACGCTCACCGATGGCGCCACCATCGCATGGGATGCAAGCACGCATCAGGTCGCGCAAGTGACGCTAGCGGGTAATCGTACGCTGTCTAACCCCAATAATGCCATCGCTGGCGGGACGTATCTGGTGATCGTGCGCCAAGATGCAACCGGTGGCCGCACCCTGACATTCGGCACCAATTATCGTTTTGCGGGCGGCACTGCGCCAACACTCTCCAGCGGTTCAAACGCCGTCGATGTGCTGAGTTTTGTTTATGACGGCACCTACATGCTGGGCGTTGCACAGCTCGATTTTAGTTAGAACAGGAGGCGCTCATGTTTTGTTTTCCGATTTCTCATCTGGCATCCGGAGCGACAGGCGGCGGTAGTGCTGGCGTAAGCTGGCCCGGCTATGCAGCACTCAGCGTGTCAGAAGATGCGAGCAACAGCACCGCCATTGGTACAGTGACGGCGAATGATGGCGTCGCACCGCTGAGCTATAGCATTGTTGGCGGCAATGGCGATGCTATCTTTGCGATCAATAGCTCCAGCGGGCAGATCACGGTCGATGATAATACCAATCTCGATTATGAGGATACGACGCAATATATCCTTACCATCCGTGCGACCGATAGCGATAGCCCGGCCGATACGGCAGATACCAACATCACCATCAATGTCACCAATGTGATTGAGTTGCCCAATAATACGGTGCTGCCGGTCATCTCGGGAACCGAGCAAGTGGGCCAAGCACTCAGCACCACCAACGGCAGCTGGACATCGGATAGTTTAATCACCTACAGCTATCAGTGGCGCAGATCGGGTAGCGATATCTCTGGCGCTACCTCTGCCAGTTACGTATTGCAAACGGCAGATTTCAACCACACTATCACGGTGCGTGTAAGCGCCACCAACAGTGATGGCAGCGCGAATGCCACCAGTGCCGCTACCGGCACAATTGCCGAGAGCGTGCCAAGCAACACTGCCATTCCAGTGATTTCTGGTACAGCACAAGTCGGCGAGACGCTCAGCGTAACAGATGGCACATGGAGCAGTATCTCCACACCAACCTATAGCTATCAGTGGCAACGTGCAGGCAGCGATATCTCAGGCGCGACCAGTAGCAGTTACACACTAGTTTCCGCCGATTATAACAATACCATCACCTGCGAAGTCACCGCCACCAACACCGCAGGCGCTGCCATGGCCGAATCGGCCGCCACTGGCACAGTCGCCGAAAATGTACCAATCAACACCGCGCTGCCGGTCATTTCTGGCAGTCCGGTCGTGGGCCAAACGCTCAATGTCACCACTGGTACATGGGATTCAATCTCCACGCCCGGCTATAGTTACCAATGGCAAGCCGATGGTAGCAATATTTCTGGTGCAACCAGTAGTAGCTATGCGCTCACCAGCTCTGAATTGGGCGCAGTCATCACTTGCGAAGTCACGGCCACCAATACCGTTGGCAGCGACATGGCCGAATCGAGCGGTACATCGGCTGTGACAGCGGGTGGCAGCTCGCTACCAAGCAATAGCTTGTACTTTAATGATTCAAGCACCGGTTACCTGAAGATGTCGCATAGCGATTTTGGTAGTTACAACCACCAGAAATTCGCCATTGCAGGCAGTGTGCGCAATCAGGCTTCTGGCACGCAAGGCATTATCATGCATCGCCGTTCCTTGAGTACCATGTCGTTTGAGGTGGTGATTACGACGGGTAACGCCATTCAGTTCCGCTCAAAGGATGTCAATTCTGTAACAGCGCAATTTGTGGGTACCACCACGGCGTTTACGACGGGTAATTATTGTGCCTTCCTGATACATTTTGACAGTGCGAATGCCACCTCGACCGATCGCATCAAAGCATGGATCAATAATTCGGCGGAATCATCAAGTAGCTACACGGCACCAACTGGTAATGCAGTTACATCAACCGATGATATTGGTATTGGTGCTCGTCCGCATAACCAAAATGACTTGCTGGGTGGCTATATCTATCAGCTCACTTTCTTTGACGGTGCGCTGCCAGACCCCGCCGATGTCTTTGATGGAACGGGCGGCAAGCTGAAAGACCTTTCTGGTTTGACCGGGGCGAAAAGCTTGCTCGATGCGCAAACGACAATCTCCGATGCGATCTTGACGACCGATTGGACCAATGCCGGAGCAGTGACCACCAGCACTACCATTCCAACGTAACCCCGAAGCGAAGCGAGCAAGGCGCGACTACGCCGTGAAGCTGATCAAAGCGCTTGAACGAAAAACGAAGAGGATACTATGCTTACATTACTCGGAGCCGCACTCGGCTTTGCCTCATCCCTTGTGCCAGATTTGCTGAAATTATTTTCACAATCTCAAGACCGCAAACATGAGCTAACCATCATGAATATGCAGCTTGAGCAACAGCGTCAGGGCCATAGCGAACGGCTAGAGGAAATTCACTTGCAGGCCGATATTGCTGAATCCAAGGCGCTCTACAAAACCTATGCCAGCGGCATCCGTTGGGTCGACGCACTCAACGGCACAGTGCGCCCCGTGCTCGCTTATGCTTTTTTTCTGCTCTATTTCAGCATCAAATGGATGCAATACAGCTTAATCGAAGCAACCGCGCCGCTACCGTGGCAACTCACGCAGCTATGGAATGCCGAAGATCAGGCGATCTTTGCGGGCATTATCGCGTTCTATTTCGGCCAGCGCGCCATGCGCAAAGTGCGCGAGGGGAGGTGAGTATGCGCGCCATCACCCCAAAGGGCATTGCGCTCATCCGCGAGTTTGAAGGGTTTGCACCCACGCCCTATATCTGTGCGGGCGGTTACCCCACAATTGGTTACGGCCACGTCATCAGGCCGCATGAAAACTTCGATGAACCGATCACGCAGCATCAAGCCGAATCCTTGTTGCGCCATGATGTTCGCCATGCGCAAGCATCGGTACTGCGTCTTATTCATGTGCCACTCAGCGATGGGCAATATGATGCGCTGGTATCATTCACCTATAATCTGGGCGGCGGTGCATTGCAGCGATCTACCTTGAGACGCACAGTCAATGCGCAAAACCACGCCCAAGTGCCCGAACAATTGATGCGCTGGGTCTATGCGGGTGGGCGAAAGCTACGTGGGTTAGTACGACGCAGACAAGCCGAGTCACTAAGATATAGCGCTTGAACGTAAATCGAAGCGAAGCGAGCAAGGCGCGTGAACGCATAACTATTCACGAAACTGTCACACCCCACAGTTGAAAATTCTATTAAACTGAGGTGATGGATGAAAAACCAACATTACGACCTAGAGAGAAAGAAGTAGCGGGCCGCTTTAAGCGTCAGCACATTTCTCGGCCATTGGAGCGCGGCGAAAGCTTCGTTGACCTGCTGCGCCGTGGGTTAGTCTATGATACGGGTACGACTTTCGATGCGGCCTATTCTCAGGCGCGTGCGGGCCGTCCACTAAATTTAGGACTAAAAGTCGGCGGCGTTGGATTGGGTACCGTGATCATGGCGGATGGTATTTATAACGTTCTTGCAGGCTTCGATGAAGAGGTCGAAGATATGTTTATTCCAAACGCAATGGACCGTAACCATGTACGCATGTTTGTCGGTGCTACCGAGCTGGTAGCCGGTGCTGCAGCACTTTATTGTGGCCTGACCAAAGGGCCAAAAGCCATCAAAGGTATTGCATCGAAATACGACAACATTGCTGAAGATATTTCACGCCTCATTCCATAAAAAGTCTATATTTCAGCCTGATACGGCTGCAAATATGACAGAAGATTCACCAAACATTCATCTAACTGTCACACATAACCGCCATTTTTATGATACTATCAGCTTGTAGATCGAAAGATTTATATCATTTTTGTAACGAACAAACGGAGATTAAAAAATGGCAATCGATATTGAAGGATACATTAAGGGCACTAATCCAGACGCCCCAACGTTCCCGGACTTTGAAGAAGTAACGGTAACGGATATTAAAGATGCAGGTTTTGAAAAAACCTCAGAAGCAATCACGAAGAGTGAAGGTTACCTAAAAATTGGTGAAGATGGAAAAATCATTTCCGGTAAACATCAGGCAAACTTCCAAGCATTAGAAGCAGATGTAGAGCATCTAAAAATGCTAAAAGAAACTCGCGAGATGATGCCAGAAGGTTCTGCTCGTTCCGCTTTAGAGCGCGACATTTCAGCAACCGAGCGCAGAGTGACTCGCTCATATAACAAAATTCAACGCGGTACCGCACCTATGATGCGCGCACAAGGTAAAGTCGCATCTGCAATGGGTAAAGACCTTGCCAATCAAGGTAAGGAAATTTCCAAGTGGGCGAAAGACGCTGGCGATGAAATTGCTAAAGACCTTAAAGCAGGTACGATTGACGCTGAAGAAGCGGCTACCCGACGTGCAGCATTGACAGAGCGTGTTGCAGAAGTTCGCAGCGAGCTAAAAGAAGCACAAGCTAGTCTTTCTGGTAGACACGGTATTTTCTCTAAAGATGTAGCTGCAGTATTAGAAGAAGCAGAAACGGTTGTTGGAGAGCATGGTGTTAAAGGCAAGCACACAGCAAAATTAACAGGTGAAGCAGCTGCTGCAGAGAAGAGTGCAGTTAAAGGTGCTGAGAAAGGTGGCCTGGTTGCATTTGCTAAAAACCGTCCACTACTGACCGCAGCTGGCGGTGCCGTATTAGCTTACGCCGCAGCTCGCGCGCTAGGCATTATCGGTGGAGGCAATCAAGCTCAACAAATGTAAGCACTAGCTTACACCGTTTGTTCGAAATAATAACGCCCGCAGGCTTATTGGTCGCGGGCGTTTTTATATGCTGCCACTCATAAACATTTGCTCGAAGCGAGCCGCATTCGCCGGACTCAGACTTACCTTAATCGCAATCTGCTCTTCCGTATCTTCCCGCGCACTCACATGGCCATGCTCGTACAGCCACGCCACGGCTTTGCCCATAGTTGGTTGTAGCCGATATTGCTTTTCAACGAGCAATCGTTCCTTCAAAACCGATTCCATCGCCGAGAGTAATTGCGCGATACCATCACCACTATGCGCCGAAACCAGATAATGCGGCATATGATCGGGCCGTAATTCCGTCTCTGGCAAGTCAGAGAGTCGCTCGACTAAATCAATCTTGTTCCACGCTTCTAACAGCGGTGTTTCTTCCCACGCATCACCGCATAATTCGCGTAGCACCTCTTCTACATCTTGCTTTTGTGCTTGGGTGTCGGGGTTAGAAATATCACGCACATGCACCAACAAATCGGCTTCCAACACTTCCTCGAGCGTCGCGCGGAATGCCGCGATCAATTCGTGCGGCAAATCAGAGATGAATCCAACCGTGTCGGATAGCAACACCTCTTGCCCCGACGATAAGGTGATGGCGCGGATGGTGGGGTCAAGCGTGGCGAATAGCATGTCTTCTGCCATGACATTCGCGCCGCCAAGTCGGTTAAACAAGGTCGACTTTCCGGCATTCGTATAGCCGACTAAGGCAATGAGCGGATAGGGCCTGGCCCGCCGTGTCTTGCGATGCAGATCACGGGTGCGCACGACTTTTTCTAACTGACGTTTAATCTGGGTAATACGATCAGCAAGCAAGCGTCGGTCCGTCTCAATCTGCGTCTCACCCGGGCCACCCATAAAGCCCGCACCACCACGCTGACGCTCTAGGTGCGTCCAGCTACGAACCAACCGGCTCTTTTGGTAATTCAACGCAGCAAGCTCTACTTGCAACCGGCCTTCTGCCGTCTGGGCGCGCTCACCAAAAATCTCTAGAATCAGACCGGTCCGGTCAATCACTTTGCATTTAATGCCGCGTTCCAAATTGCGCTGCTGGGTAGGGGAAAGCTGCTTGTTCACAATCACCACGCTCAGTTCATGCACATCCACAAGCCGCTTGCACTCTTCCACCTGACCGCCACCAATATAGGTCTTCGGCGTCACACGTTTGAGCTGAAAGATTTGGGAATGACTAACATCCAAGTGAATGGCCGCAGCTAAGCCGACAGCTTCTTCAAGCCGCGCAACAGCATCACGCGCATCGCCATCACCCTGATTAAGATGAGGGTGGATGACTAGACAACGCTCAGTCATAAAAGAAAATCGCGATCAGTGCTTATTCACCTGCGTCAGGTGCATCCACAGCTGCTGCTGCCTCATCAGACTCGCCATCTTCTGGCTTATACAGGCTGATTGGGCTCGCAGGGACTATCGTTGCAATCGAATGCTTATAGACCAGCTGAATTTGTGGAGAACGGCGCAACACGACACAGAAATTATCGAATCCGGTAACGTTACCCTGTAATTTCACACCACTAACCAAGAAAATGGTAACCGGCACTTTTTCTTTTCTTAGCGTATTCAAAAATACGTCTTGAACATTTTGGCTTTTTTCGCCCGCCATAACTGCCTCTAATCACTTAATTTTTATAGTTTACACTTCTCTTTTTGATGTGCGGCCAAACGCTCTCGCGCGCAGATACACAGGTCCTTCTTACTGATTTTGCCCCAAAACGCAACCGCAAACTGGCGCATTTGGGATGGGTGTGCCGATTTTATGCCCCAATATGGCGAAAACACACGGGCTGAACAGCCGTTAAATGTAAACAAACCTTAATAAATAGAGCGGCTTAAGCGTGATATAATCAGATTATAAGTTGAAAGAATACGATCCAGGCGCTGATCGAACCTAGCGCCAGATCAGAATTTCTTCTGTGCGAGGAGAGCTTGGGGTCATCACGGCAGTCAGATGACCCTTCTTTTTGCCTAAATCAAAGAAATATCACTGAAAAATATAAAGAAATAGCTTAGCGAGAGAAATCGTCTAAGCGCTGAATACGTTCTTCCATGGTCGGATAGGTCCACCGGCCAATGTCGGCCTGCATTTTGTCGAACTTCTTGGTCTCTTCTACGGTGACTTTACCTTCTCCAATCGCCTTGCGCAGGCCTTTTGCAGCCTCGCCATACATTTTATGGGCTTCGGTTTGCAGCTTCTCAAAGGCGCGAATCAGAGGCTGACCACTACCCATCAGCTCTGCGGAGGTACGATCCGCTCTAAACTCCACCATACGGTTCATATGTCGCCATGTTAGCATGCCTGCGCCATAGCCCAGCATACCTGCCACCAAATAGCCTGTCATGGAATGCAGCGCGTTATTATGCTGCCCAACACGGGTATGAAAATGGCGATCGCCCGTTTCCGGATCAATATCCATCTGATTCTCGACTTCTTGCTTATGTGCTGGGTTTTTCTGCAAATAATTATAAGCGGCCAGGCCACTAATCGCCGCAATCGGCATGGCATACGGCGCTAAACGCCCTGCAGTAAGGCCCGATACCAAACCGCGGTCATATTTCAAATGCCCCATCTCATGGCCGATCACTGCCTTCACCTCATCATTGAGCACACGCCCAGAGGCATCACCCGTCATCATCCGTAAGAAATTGCCACCCAGTACCATGCGTGGTTTGCCAATCGGCATCGCGCCGCAATTACTCTCCATGCTGATGGTATGCAGGACTTCTTGTGCATCGCCACCATGCTGAATGGTAACACGGTGATCAGGGATATAGATCTGCGGTTTTTCAACGCCGAGCTTAGCGCTCATCTCTTCCACCACGCGATGCAGCTCTGGTGCCTGGTGAGGGTGCAATTCCCGGCCCAGACGCTCAAAGCGCAAGCGCATCCCTTCCTCAATGCCTTCATCATAGGCTTGGCGAAATGTTTTCGGCTCGGCGGGCGTGCTTTCCTTTAAAGCAATGCTTTGTGACAATCGTTGCACCAGCTGGCCCGTGCGCGCACGTATTTGTGACAGAGGGTTCTCCATCCTTCTATTCTACCGTAACAGAAGTCTAACAGTATGACGTTTCAATGAATTCGGCCTTATGTGGATGGAAATCAGCACATCTTTCATTCCGCCAAGATGTGGGTAAATCGAAGCATTTTTCGCCCCTTGTGCGTTGCAGCAACCGTATGGATTAGCGTGATTTAATGAAATTAGATAAAATTGTATCTATTTAAAATAATGAAAAATAACGGTATTTTTGAAAATATTTCAGTCATTGTCATAAAACTGTAACAAAAGGGTGATACGTTAATAAAATATTAACCATTACAGCAACAGCACACGCCTAGTCGGAAAATTGGAAAAAAAATTAAAAACTAACATCAATCTGGGGAGGTTGACATGGCGACTATCTATGGCACGAACAATAACGATACCATTCGATTCAGAGTAACAGATCAAAAAGACGGGTTTGACCGCATCGCGGCCAGAGCCGGTAACGATACCATCATTGTCCAAAAAGACGCTGATTTAGGGGTGGGCATTGCTGCCGGAGATGGTAATGACCGCATCTACTTACGACAAGATTCGCATTCCGAGACAATATTTGCCGGCAATGGCAATGATGTGATCTCACTCAATATGGGCGCAAGCAGCGACAAGATTTCAGGTGGCAATGGCAACGACAATATTCGTGTGACCAATCAAAGCTATGCCTCAGAGATATATGGTGGTCATGGCAATGATACGGTCATTATCTCAAATAGCTCCAAAGCAGGTGGCATCTATACCGGCACCGGTAATGACCGCGTCATACTAGATGGTGCGAGTGTCGTTGATGTGAGAACCGGCGATGGTCACGATGTCGTCAATGCGCTGAAAGGTGATATTTTTGGCCTGTTATCGACGGGTAATGGCAATGATGTGATATCCGCTGATTCAGAAGTCGTGGTATTTGCAGGTTTGGGGAATGATCGTATTTACTCAGGTGCGCAAGATGATGTGATTGTCGCAGGTGCGGGTAACGACACCGTCAATGCAGGTGCGGATGATGATTATGTAGAAGCACGATCAGGCAATGATTTCGTCAATGGCGGCACTGGCAGTGATGAGCTGCATGGACAGCAAGGCCGTGATAAGCTCATCGGCGGTGAAGGGCGCGACACATTGGTAGGTGGTGCAGATTCCGACACACTTCATGGTGGCACACAAACCGATAATTTGCTCGGCGGCGCTGGCAATGATCACCTATATGGTGGTGATGATCAGGATTTCATCTATGGCGATGGCAGCTATTCTGAGCAGCATGGCTTTTTCGAAGGCTATGGCTGGCTGCGCGATAGCAGCGATGATATTGGCGGACATGATATCATCTATGCGGGCAATGATGACGACTATGCTTACGGTGCTGGCGGTAATGACACGCTCTATATGGGTTCAGGTGACGATGAAGCTGGCGGCGGTGCCGGCAATGATCTGATTATGGGGCATGATGGCAATGACTATCTGACCGGCGGATTTGGCAACGATTTAATCGCAGCTGGTGTGGGCAATGACACGCTGATCGGTGGTGCCGGAAATGATGTGCTCAATGTCGCCAACGGTGCAGATGAGCAAGACGTTGTCGTATTTGATCAATTCAGCTTCGATCAGTTCGGCAGCTTCGGTAATGATACGGTCTACGTCAATATGAACGGTACAGACACGCTAGAGTTTAATCAACTGACGGTGAATGGCGACAAGCTGGACAGCATCAATGAGCTAACCGATCTGGCCACCACTATCAATGGCCAGTTGGTATTCGATTTCGGGCTAAGCTCGATCACTGTAGCGACATTCAACGGCTCCATCACGCTTGATCAATTCCTTGATCACGTGAATGTGAGTTTTATTTAGAGTTTCCTTTTTCCACTGTGCTTTGAAAAGGCCGTCAGTTCGCTGGCGGCTTTTTCTTAATGTAGCAAATACTAGGAAAAATCGCCCAAATCGATTAAACTTCTGTTCAAATGAATGCACCCACACAAGACGACTTTAACACTCTCATCGATCTGCTAAAACGCGATGGGATGTTTCAGCGCTATGATACACCACGCCACTCGCAAGAAATGCAGCCTTATTGGGATGTTGGCAATGGGCGCGCCGAATATCCGGGCGATACGCCCTATATGTGGGGTATGGTCAGTGCCTCAAAAGAGATTAGCCAAGCTTCGATCGATCTCACACTCGATGAGGGCAAAACACTCATCACACGTTATGCCCCTGTTGGTTTGCTCAATCGCTTTACCGATGATTGGCTGACGCGCAAATCACTCGATGAAGAGCAAAACGCGCAGCTGCATCGCTCGCTGGGTGAATGTGCGGAGTCGCACGTCCATATTCGTAATTTAGTGCTGACAAGTGAAGGAATGAAAACCTTGGCAGGTGATGGCCGCATGAGTCATGAGCTATTCGAACAACTCAAAGGCGATGCACTCAGACGTGCGGTCAATGCACGCCAGAACGTACCCGCCAGAGCATTACAGCACGAACCTGAAGTGATGTTGGCTTTCGCCATCACCCATGCATCCTATCAGGATTATTTTGAGCAGTTAAAAACTACGGTGGGCACACAACTACAAGGTGACGAGCAAAAGATCGCAGAAGATAATATCCGGCGTTTAAAGAACCGTTTCGATTCCGGCATACGTGATGGGCTGTTCATGACCATTCCGCCGATGCTGTTCTTCGAGCTGCAACAAGCGACCATGCATTACGGCGATGAGGACACCCACGAAGTGCCGCATGAATTCTTGGTCGACCGTGCCATTCGTGGCGCGTTCAAACGACTCTATGATAGCGAGATGTTTGTACGCGAAGATGCAGGCAAAGACGGCGAGCCACGCAAAACCGAATGCCCGGCGCAATGGCACCTCAAACTCTCAACAGGAAAACTGCCAGAGGCAAAAGACAAAGTCTCAATGGAGCATTTTGATTTTGGCGGGCGCATGGCTGATATGTATCATCACATCTGCGCGCATCGTGACCAATACAAACCATTGCTCGATGAAATCCAGCAAGATATTAAAACCCATCAAGACCGCCATGATGAGCGTGAGCATGTCGATAAAGAGGCGAAAGCAGCGCGGGGTTTTTAAGCCATTTAAGCCACATCCGCTTGTTCAGCGAGCACGATGCGGTAAGTGAATGTCCCATCTTCTGACGTAGACGCATCCGCCATTGCTTCTGCATTCCACACCAGCGCTTCCACGCTACCTGCGGCTTTCACATCTTCGGCCACTGGCTCTAGCGTTTCCCATTTGAGCTGTTCTGAGTGAATCACCATCTGGGTGACGGGATACTTAATCGACACACTCGCCTCAGACTTGGCTTTGCGCACTGCTTCCAACACAGCGACGCCTGCAATGCCCGATGCTTCCGCCGTCTCGTCTACTGGATAATCAGATGCGTTCGGCCAGGTGCCGCGTGCATGCAGCGAGCCAGCCTTATCATATTCCGCTGGGAATAGATGCGCATAGAGTTCTTCGGTAATGTGAGGCACGACAGGGGCGAACAATTTCAAAATACCCTCTAGGCAATGATAGATGGTCACCACAGCCGATTGTTGGCCCGCAGGGTTCTCGCCTTCTTCATCGTAGGCGCGCTTCTTCACAAGCTCTAGGTAATTATCGCAGAAATCATTCCAGAAGAAATCTTCCGTCGCACGCAACGCATCCGCATATTCAAACTTATCGTAGGCGGCAGTCGCTTTGGCGATTGCTTTATGAAGACGCGTCAAAATCCAACGATCGAGAGTTTCATTAATCTGGTTGCTACTGGCAAAAGCTGTCGATGGTTCGGCTTCTAATTTCTCTAAATGGATGGCTGCAAATTTGGTTGCATTCCAGAGCTTCGTCACCAGCTTTTTACCGATTTTTAGCAGATCGGTAGAGTAGGCGGTGTCTTGCCCCAAGCGTGACGTCGCCGCCCAGTAACGCACCGCATCGGTGCCTTGCGCTTCAATCAGCTCAACAGGGGTGACGACATTACCCTTCGACTTCGACATTTTGGTTTTGTCTTCTGCCAAGCACCAGCCAGAGATCATCAGGTTTTTCCACGGAATCGTGTCCTCATGCAGATGCGCTTTCGCGATGGTGTAATAGGCCCATGTGCGGATAATCTCATGCGCTTGCGGACGCAGATCAGCAGGGAACAATTTCGCATGACGCTCAGGATTCAACTTCCAATGCGAATTAAGCTGCGGACTCACTGAAGACGTCGCCCATGTGTCCATGACGTCATTGTCTGGTGTGACAATGAATTGTTTGCCGTCTTTCTCAAATAGGTAGCCGAAATAATCTCCTTTGTTGGTACGCACACCAGTATCAAAGGCATCAAATTTAATGAATTTATAACCTCTTCTTTCAAAAAACTCTTTTGTGGTTTCGCTATCATCAGGGGTAATCGGGAGAGTGTCTATATTTGGATCTGCCACAAAGACGTCAGGTTCTTTTGGCAGAATACGAATTGTTTCTATGGCGCGATTACCCTCGCCTGTACGTGACACTTGCTGAAATTCGGATTGTACTTCTTCTACATACCACACCGGAAACGGCACACCGAAATATCGCTGGCGCGAGATACACCAATCAGTCGCCAGCCCATCATTCCATTGCTCGGCACGCAGCTTCATCCAGTCAGGGAACCAGTTACACTCATTAATGCGCGCATGGAGTTGTTCTTTCTTATCCATCAACTTCACGAACCATTGATCGGTCGGCAGAATCTCTAGTGGCGCACCGGAACGCTCGGCACATTTCACCGTATGCGTAATCGGTTTGCTCTCTACCAAATCGCCAGATTCACGCAGCAGCTCGATGATAATCTGACGTGCCCCCGGATGGTTCTTATCGGGGTTGGAGACTTTCTTATTCTGCATCGCTTCAGTGGTTGCATTTGCCTCTAGCCAGTCGGCGGCACCAAAATCCATCTTCGCATATTTATTCAGCACCAATCGAATCGGCAGCTTATGCTTCTTCCATTTTTCAATGTCAGCCTCATCACCAAAGGTACAGCACATCATAATGCCGGTTCCCTTATCAATCTCGACCGTATCATCTTCCATGATCGGCACCTTCACACCAAATAGCGGGGTGACGGCGTTCTTACCTTTTAAATGCTGATAGCGGCTATCCTCTGGGTGATAGAAAATCGCGACACAAGCCGGGATCAACTCAGGGCGTGTGGTTGCAATGATGATGGTCTCATCCGAGCCTTCAATACCGAAGGTAATATCATTAAAAAAGCTTGGCAGCTCCTTATCTTCAATCTCGGCTTGCGCAATCGCGGTCTGATCCATAGGGTCCCAGAAGAAAGGCTGCAAACGGCGCTCCACTTCGCCTTTCTCATATAAATCCAGAAAAGACAATTGACCAATCGTGCGGCACTCATCCGAGATGGTGTGATACTCATTATCCCAATCTACCGACAGCGCAATCGACTGGAACAGCGCACGAAAATCTTTGCGCGCTTCTTCTGCTACCTCATCACACACGGCGATGAACTCTTCGCGGGTTTCATAATCGGTGGCGCGTTTCTTCTTTACTTTCTCCACCAATCGCTCGGTTGGCAGGCCGTTATCGTCAAACCCCATCGGGTAGAAGACGTCTTTGCCCTGCATACGCTGATAGCGCGCAACAAAATCGCACTGGGTGTAGCTAAACACATGGCCCATATGCAGCAGGCCCGACACGGTTGGCGGCGGGGTATCGATCACGAAAGTTTCCTCGCGTGGCGCATCGTCGCACCAGCGATAGGTTTTGTTGGCAACCCAATGATCTTGCCACTTCTTCTCTGCCTCGGTGTGGTTATATTTCTTCGGCAGTTCGCGCATTGTGTAGGTAAAGCTCATGCTACATCCTTTATTTACGCGCTCAGATGTAGACTAACTAATAAGGAAATTCAACGATTAGAAGCAGGTTATACGCCGCGGCCCGCGCCAATCGCGCCATGCAGCTTATCCAGCGCGCCAAGCAGGTCTTTCACCGTACTGTGTTGATCGATGCGGGTAGGGTTAGCGCCGGTCTCACTGATGAATGTAAAGGCAGGGCTATGACGCCCGTCATTCACCTGCTCTTTTTCGGGGAGCTGAAGCTCTTCTTCTGCCTGTTGCATGCATTGATCGAGCACGTAACTCGCGCGTTCATTCATCACTTCGGGTAGGCCGTTAGGGTCGAGCAGACATGCGAAATGATAATTGATGCCATGATGCAGCGCGTTCATATTGATCTGTGCGCGTTCGGCATCTTGCGGTTGGCATAAATGTTCAGTGTCACTATCGCTAAACACATCAACCATGCTAAAGCTGCCATCATGCTCAACGAAAATATTCTCCATATGCATGTCATGATTGATGCTCACACCATTCCAGCCAAGCTCAGCGGCTTGCTTGAATAAATCGATCATCGCGCGAGGGTTGGCCTCGATCTGATCCAATACCGAATGAGTCGCCTTGATGTGCGCTTCCTTAAATGCCTTGGCGCCACCGCCATCGTAAAATTGATCGGCTTCGGCCAGAATAATATTGGCTAATGTGTGGCCGCTATGGCGCGGCACAATGCTGATATTGGGAATACCCAGATCATCATCTCGCTCTAAATCGCGCAGCAAGGTTTGCGATACTTTATGTCCGGCATAAATCTGATTGGGTGGGGTGAGGCAGGTCGTGCGTTTAAGCAGATCATCCAGCCCCATGAGTGGTGCATGCGGATTGCCATCTCGATCTTCCGGCATCGCCGATTTGGGGACATAATTCAGGCGAATGCGAAGGGCATATTTCTTGTCCAATTCGGGGTCATTAAACCCGTTCAGTGCAAAGCTTGCGCAACTCAGGCCGGTGCCCAACAAATTGTCCTGCACCACCGATTGCTTGATGAAATCGAATGCATTGGTCTCACTCCCGCCTTTAGAAGGGGTGAGCGTGTCTACAGCGCCGTCTGCCATAGCTAATACTATACAGGCTCAACATGACAAGCTGATGACAAACAATGATTTAATTAGAGTGGGGCAGGGCTTAAATAACTGCAATTACAGCCAATTTGCTCCTAAAATAGCCTTGAATGGTCGGCGCTGGATAATCAGGGCGATACCGTCGCCTTTTAGGGCATCCACGGCCATATCGCGCGCAATCCCGTCCCATTTGCCCATATATTGAATATCGGTGACGCTATTGACGTGCGATAAGATTTCTCCCTCATTCTCACCCGCCGTCACTTGGGTGGTATGCTGCTTATCAAAGCCGATCAGCCATAGCTCAGTGTCGATCATCTGCGATTGTTGCGGCAGGCTGATCTGAATCTTGCCATCTTCGCGGCGCATCTGTGGGTGAATCCACGGCCCCATCTCGGAGTTCTTGCGTATCGTCTGCGTCACATCATCGCGCTGATTACCAATCACGTCATGCTGGCCCTGAATCACCATTTGCGGCGTATAGACACGTCCCAAACGCATGGCACGCGAATAATCGCGTTGACGGCGCGTCGATTCTTCCGAGCTATACGGATCGGTCCAGCCGAGCTTGTTCCAATAATTCACATGATACGACAACACCAACACATTGGGGTTTTCTGCGAGCATTACCGCCAGCCTGTCCGCAGCAGGGCAAGACGAGCATCCTTGCGAGGTAAAGAGTTCTACCACCACCGGATGCGGTTGCGCATAAGCCAGCGGGCTGAACAGCAAGCAGAGAATAAAAACAGATAGGCGCATAATCACTCCGGCATAATAATAGGTGGCAGATAAAGTAAATGCCCATAACGAGGTTTAAAGAAAGCATCGCGTCGTATCAAGTGTTCACCAAACATATCCAATCCAAACATATTCAGCACTTGGCCGAGCATCGGTTCGTAATAATAGCCGACTTCCACGGCGATAAAATTCTCATTCTCGCGCATTCCGCCATAATCGCTGAGCTTGGCTTGCACGACATTAGAGAATGATGCGGGCATACCGCCCACCGCATTTAAACTACCTTGCAAACCAATACCACTCACCACACTTTTAAACGAATGCTCCGAATCATCGCTATAGCCCATGCTCCATGCAATGCGCGGGGTGCTGGCAGCACCTTCCTCGCGTATGACAGAGCTGACCATCACGCCCGCTTTGCCTTTTGTGTTATACGGAGCCATCAGCGATTCCATGCGCTGTAAAATCGCGAGCAGCCGTCCTTCGCTTAGTGCCTTTGGTCCAATAGGCGCGGCAGCTGAGACCAAATCCGCCATCGTATAGGCGGTCTTATCGACCTTCTGGATAATCTGAATATAGCGCGCAATTTCCGCAGCACCAAAAATCAGCATCAAGAGTAGGGGCAAAGAGATCGCCCATTCAATGGTCATCGCCCCATTGCAAGAGCGCGCCCACGAAAGCTTAGAGATTTTCGTCCAACACCAGCGCGACACTTTCAACCACAAAGCGGCCATCTTTTTCTCCAAAGAGGACACTGCCAATCGGTGTTAGCAGCGGTAAGGGGTAATAGACGTTATACTGCACGTAGTCACCCGATTGTCCAGTCCCCATGATCGGTGTGGTGTCGATAACCAGCAGGTCTTTATCTAGTAATCCGGCAGAGTAGTCATGCACGGCATTGCGTATTTGCTCTTCAATGCTTAAACGCACTTTCTTAGTCGGCGGCTCTGCTGAGGGTGTATCTATAATCACTAGATCAACCGCATCATCATCCATGCTATCGTCTGCTTGTCTGCCCAATCGCGCTTGATTGGTCACGCTCGTCGTCGCACTTTCCACGACCACACCAGCAAACGAAATCATGCCCAGCTCAATCCCAGTCAGCAGCACCAGCAGTACCATCGGCGCGATGATGGCGAACTCTAGCGTCGATGCCGCTTCACAGTGTTTAATCAGTGTTGTTATCATGCTGTACCTGCGCACCGTTACGGTGGCTGATGGGGAATGCCAAGCCAAGCGCATCTAAAAAGGCGGTGCGGATTTCGACATCGTTTAATCGCACACGCACGGTGGCTTGCTGGTGCTGATCGCGGGTGACGTCGATCTCCAAATCAGCCGGAGTAATAGAAGAACGCAAATAATCATCAGTGAAATTGAGCGCGAAATATTTGCGTGCATCTTGGGCAATGTCGCTATCGCTCGCATCACTGCGTTGTTGGTTGCTGGCAAGAATGGCCGCAACCGATGCTTGCTGCACCTTATTCTGAATAATGCGTGCCATACCAAAATCAATGACGGCACCGCACAGCAAAACCAAAACAACAATCAGCCCTGCCACCATCATGATAATGGAGCCACTCTCATCGTTGAAATAATGTTTAAAGATCTGTCGTGAAATCATCGCATCGCTCTGAGCGATAAGGTAGCAGAGCCGTTGCAATTGGTAAAATGCTTAAATGCCGATCAACCCGGCCCAATGACCGTGAGTTCTGCTCGGTGTTTAGGCCTTAGCAATGCGTATGTGTCATCACCACCAACAGTAACGCGTGATTTGCACACTGCGAGCGCATCTTTGCAATCGGCACCTAATGCTGCCAAATCGTCTTTACGATCTGTAGTAACCGCAGCAACTGAAGTAGATTTGCCATCACCCGCCGATGCGACAGTGGTGGTGCTATCTTTACCACCTAAAAATTTAGGCATCTTGTCGCGAGCAAATAAGAACATGCCGCCAATAGCCAATGCCGTGCCGACAATCAGCGAGAGCACGGTGCCAATACTGTCTTTAAGCAAGAACCACGTACCCGCCACAGCCGCAAGCGCGCCACCCAGCGGCAGCCATGCTTTCCAGTCAAAGTCCTTAGAGTCGCTCACTACACTGCGTGGGCTGCGATCTGCCTTTACCGTGCCATCAGGATAGACTTTTTCTTCATGAGTATAATCAGCGGCAAACACATGCGAGCTGCCTTTGGCCTTAATATGCTCACGCGTTTGCTCAACCATAAAGCCAACGCCTGCCATCTTATCTTTCACGGCTTGGAAATATTCATTCGCGGTACGAATCCGTGCGCCGTCTTTTGTCAGCAACGGGTTGTTATTGATATCGGTCGCACTGACACCCGCAATTTTATCGAGCGGCTGATCGCCTTTACCATTCAGCAACGCATCGATCACGGCCTTACCGCTAGCGCCGCCCATATTATGCATCACATACCAGTAATTTGGCCAGTCAGCACTTGCTTTGGCTTTATCTAATCCAGTAATGCCGCGCATCTCAAAGCCGTAAGAACGGTCGGTACGCTGAACATACTCAGCCTGATTCTCAACCAGATAACGTGCCGCCACAACTTTGTCTAAATTCGTCTTCAAGACAAAATCGAGTTTTTCTCTGTCGCTAACATCAAGCCCTTCTAATCCTGGTGTGCGTTTAATGATCGCTTGCAGATCGGCCAGCGTATTGGCGGGTCCTTTGCCCGGCTCGCTTTCCGGATACATCACTTTTGTAAGCAAATCAGAATAGGTCGTGCCGGTAATTTGTAGCATACCCAATGCGGTCGATTTAACGGCCGTTTTACCAGGTGAAATTTTCGGGTTAAAGCCAATGCTTTCAACCGCAGCGATACGCAATATATCTTCGATATAGATTTTACCAGACTCGCGGCTGCCACTGCTGCCGCCGGGTTTTTGAAGCCATGTATAGCCTTGTTCTTCGAGCGCTTTGGCAAAGGCCGCAGCGGAATTGAGTGCACCATCTTTAAGGGTTGGGTTGGTAGTCATATTTCTCTATCATCCGTGTGTTTTTACTCTTTCACACAGTGTAGCAGCTATCTCGCCCCATAATTGTGACGATTTGGTGAATTTGGTATGAAAAACAGGTGGTTTCCCATGCGATTGTGCGTGAATGCGTTAGCCGCCAAGTCTGGTGAGCTGACAGCACGAATCGATGGCGCACTTCCACAATTAGCCAAAACACGCGACGAGCGGGCCGTCACCCCATAAGCATGTAATAATCATTGCCAGCATGCCCACTGCTCTGCTTTAACATCACCCATGGAATTACTCACCGACTATTCAATCTGGGCAAGCTTTCTATCGCTGACCGCGCTAGAGATCGTACTGGGCATCGACAATGTCATCTTCATTGCGCTCATGGTCGGCCACCTGCCAGAGAAGCAAGCCAGAACGGCGCGCATCCTCGGGTTACTGCTCGCCTTGTTATTCCGCATCATCATGCTATTTGGCGTTGTCTGGATCATCGGGCTGAAAGAGCCGTGGATTCATGTGCTAGGCCATGCCTTCTCCGGTAAAGACATCCTCATGCTGGTTGGTGGATTATTCCTCATGCATAAAGCCACCGATTCCATCCATGATGAAATCACAGGCGATACCAAAGCCAAACTCGAAGGATTGTCTGGCGGTATGACGATTACCATCATCCAAGTCGTGTTCCTCGATTTGGTCTTCTCATTCGATTCCGTCATCACGGCTGTTGGTATGACAGAGCAGATCTACGTCATTGTCGCGGCGATGAGTGTCGCCATGGCCGTCATGATTATCTCATCTGGCTACATTGCAGAATTTGTCGCCAAACACCCAACCATGAAAATGCTGGCGCTTACCTTCGTCATGCTCATTGGTGTGCTACTCATAGGCGAGGCATTCGGCTTCCACGTACCGAAGGGCTATATCTATTTCGGTATGGCATTCTCGTTGGGTGTGGAGGTGCTCAACATGCTGGCACGCGCCCGTCGCCGTCGTAAGGGAACCTGCTAGGGGGCGATACGCATTAACGTTGTGGGGCGGACTTCGTCTTCATAGCATCCACAACTGCTGTGTTTGCCTTATCCATTGCCAATGCTTCCGCAGGCTTAACCAAATCAGGGTTCTGGATCATGGTTTGCAACACACGATAATCATAATTCGTGTGGGTGACCGCCGCTTCTGTCACCTTTGCTTTATCACCAAAAAGACGAGTGGCATGATCGACAACCGCTTGCTGGTCTTTTTGAAAGACATAGGAATCCGGCCTGCCTTCAGCCTCCAACATGGTGCGTACAATATTCACCGGCCCAGTGTATCCCGCATCTTTTAATGCGGTGAGCGAATCAATAGCACTATGCTTATCGTCAGGACCCATGGCTCTTGAAAGTGCGCCAGCTCTGATTTTTGAATTAGCGAGCCCTAAATAATTCATCGTTGCTCGTTCAAAATTATTAGGAGCAGCCACCATGGTGACAGATTGAATATCCAGCCCTTCTTCTTTTGCTATCGCTGCAAAGCGAGCAGCCTCAATGCCGCCTAGCGATTCACCAATCACTTCTAGCTTGGTTAAGCCTCGGCCTTTCATTTCAAGAACCAGCGCACGTAATTGCGCATCGCGAGCTTGAATGCCGTATGTATCACTACGCTGTAGATTGATGCCGACCACATTCTGATTAGCCGGGGCAGAGGTTAGAAACGTCGTGCGGAACAAATTGATGTTTTCATATTCAGGTGTGAAATTAACGTAACTATTACCCGTTCCATGGAAGAAGACACGGGTAGTCGCGCCTTTATCGAGCGTGCTCGATCCATTCGCTCCGCGTGCTAGCCAGCCAACGCTCCGATCGCCGCCATGCCTGCCCGGTGCGATTGTCTCTACCACATCGTCATTGTAGCTCCAGCCTTTAGATTCAGGGAAAACATGCTTTCCGTCATTACCAATCAGGCTGGTGGCATTTTCCCAGCGCACATCAACCATGCGCCCATCTTTCATTTTAATCGTTGCGAGTTCATGTTTGGTATCTACGCCATACAAAATCGCATCACCAACACTCTCTTTTAGAATTCTGGAATATCCTAACCAGCTTCTCGGATCGCGATCATTATTCTCATCAACCATCTGCATCTCCTAAGGTAAATCAGCTACCATTGTAATTCGATAACATTAACAGACGGTTAAATCTTAAAGGGTAAATGAAGGGTAAAGCTTACGATTGCTCGCGAGCAAAGCCGCTTTTTTCAAATAGGTGAGGGTGCTTGAATGGGTGCAGTGTCGCCAGATTGACCTTCTCATATTCTGCATCTTTATGTTCGCGCACATGTGCATCCACACTCAGCGTGTCATCTTTGGGCTCATATTCCACATCAAACGTATAAAACTGCCGCTCATCCATGTTCTTATGCGCACGAATCCGCTGATTCGCTTCAAACTTATAATAAGGTATGGCACAACGGCGCATCTTCACGCCTTGTTCTTCAAAATAACGGTTCACACCAAAATCATTATCACCGCCATGATGGTTCTCCAGCGCCTTATATTGCCACGGGCGATACAGGCTAATGCCTAGCTTGCGGCCATCTTCTTGCATAAATGGTTCGACCTCATCCATGATATGGCTGGGAAGCCCATACACACCAACAGGCCGATCAGGGTTATCTTCTTTCTGGAATGAGCCATGCACCATCATGCAATGGCCGTTATCGATATTCTTAATCAGATACATATTGCAGTTCGCAAAGCCGAAAGAGCGAAGCGGCGTGCCTTCGCGCGAGACTTCGGCTTGGCCTTGCCCCACTGTCATGACAGGGCGCTCCGATTCATCAACCCCCAACAGCGATATCAGATATTCTATTTCCTCGGTATTGGGCGTATGGCCGCGCTCGCGATACTCTTTTATCAATCGCTGATATTCGGCATATCTGTCTTCTGAATCACCCGTGCCCATGATCAGAGTATAGCGCCACTCTATGACGGTTGCATGACAAAAATGGTTTTATTTTCATGGTTTTATCACATTTCTGAGGGCTTGATCATGGTACAAATAAGATATGGCGGGAGATCGTGCAGATAGCTTTGATGAGCACACTCATTTTCATGAGGTGGTAGATGGTTTAGTACAAAGCCATGCGCTCGACCCGTATGAACAAAAACAGACATTTCCCATCAGCCCTAAAGGCGAATTTAAATATCAATCAAGCGGTGAAACGGTCAATCGTTTCCGCCCAGACTTTGACCCTGTCGAGCAGCATTATCTCGATCACCGCCTAACCAAACCGGGTGAGATTGCTCACTTAGGTGACGAGCCATATTCTACCGCAGCCGTGGCATTTGGTAGCATGGACGAGCCAGAAACCGAAGGCGGCGAATATACGCTAGAAGCGGTGCAAGCGCGGCGTCAATCGATGATGAAAGCGATCAATGCCTACATGCCACCCAAAACCTTCCCAAGGTTTTTGCAGCATTATGTCGATGGCATGTGCGAATCTGGCACGCGCGATGATGCCTTAACCGAAACGCTCAACGTCTATTACGAGCGTATCAAAAACAAACAGGAAAACCAGCAAGACCCAAAACGCGATGCCAGTGAAGACGACAAGCGCTGGCCCGCTCGCAAACCATTCTTTTTATCGAATAAAAGCTATGTGCCATTTCTGATGAAAAACCCAGAGTTGGTACTCAGCTTGGCGTTGTTTTCATCGGGCCATATTGAGCACATCAATAAAACATGGGATATGATAGATGAGTTCTCTGAGAGCGGACAGATAAGTGAACAGCAGCAAGATGTCGCCGCTGACGTGCTGATGCATACCTTCGAGAATTTCCGCGAGAATATTCTGCCCGATATTCTCTTCCCGTTAATCTATAACAAAGCATCTAAGCAGCAGGTGCACTCAAGCCAGCCGCCATCAGCCCGCCAAGCCCTGCATGATGCGCTGGAGGCTGTGAATCAACAAGAAATGTTCATGACCGATATTGATGGCACAGGTCAGGTCGCTACCTGTCCGTTTCGTGTGCATTTTAGCAGGTTACAACGCGCTGAATCGCCTGCGCGCCTCGAAGATATTTACGATAAAATTTGTGCAAACCGCGAAACGCTCAAACCTATTCTATCAAACATCTCATTGCATCTGGGAGTGATCAATAAAGAGTTGTTGGCAGAGCAGCGCGCGCAGCAACGTGATGCACTCAGAGACGGTCGAAGTTAGATTTTCTTATACGCTTAGCGATTTATGCCCGTATCAGGGCCATCGATTTCAGATACCATATCACGGAAATGTGTTTCCGATTTACCTTGGGTGAGTGACTCAGACAGACCCATATCGGCTTGCTTGGCGAAAGCTAATTCCGGTTCGGTCACGCCGATGGTGCGCGTTGCACGCTCATGCTGCGCGGTATCTTGATATGCTAGTTTGTCTTTCGTGTTTTTCGCTTGTGTCAGTCCCGACATGACACCAGCCAAACCAGAGCCAATCAGTGCGGACATGGATACACCGTTGCTTAGCGGGTTGGCAAACACACCCCACGCTTCCATAAAGCTGGCGGTCGCCCCACCAGAAAAAGCAAAATACCCCATCATCGCGGTAATGCCAGCAAAGGCGAGGGCAGTGGTAATCAACCCGACCGTAGCCGCGCCTGCGGTCGTATCAAAAAAGCTTCGTTTGGTGTGAGGGCTATTCATTAGGTGACACCTTCCCCTCGGTCCAGATTACTATTTAACTCAGGGTCAAAAAACTTTCTCAACTCTTCATGATCGCCAACACAGCATGCCCCATGCAAATGATCATAATCATTTCCAAGCGCTTCAGCGCCACGGTTCATATATTTCTCCAGCGCTTCAGACACATCACGCGCATAGCGATCAAACGATGGTTGGTGCTGCGCAATCATAATACCCTGCATACCGGCAGCATGCGCCACTTTCATGTCATGCAGATGACTATCACCCACATAATAGCAGCCATCTTTGGCTTTTTTGTCATCCCTTAACAGGCCCAAACGCTCAAGACCAATTTCCATACTATCGGTATCGGGCTTGCCTTTCAGATCCCATGTCAGGCCAATCACCGGCACGCGGTCTTTAAGCTCTGGCCCGAGCAGGTCGGGCACAAAACTATGATCAACCACTTCTTGTGGGCTGTTTGTCACCACCGCTACTTTAATGCCGGATTGTAGCAAATATTGCAGCGTCTCTTTGGCACCATCCATCCACTTCAACTGAATGGGCACCATTTCTCCGGTTGGTCGCAAATCGATACCATGATCGGTCTGCACCACATCCATTCCTTCAATCTGATGCTCGCGATAGGCTTTTAGTGTCGTATCAATAAATTTCTGGAAATAGCGCTGCACAAACGCATCCTTCGACGGCGCATAATTTGCGCGCTGATCTTGCGGAATCGTCTCATAGCGCCGCGCAAAATAATCTTGAGGCGCGCCACCACTCACTGCGCCGGGGTCGGTACCCACACCTTGCTCGTTCATCTCATGAATAATATGCGCCCCCACCAATTTATACATGGTCGAGGAATTCAGTAACGTATCATCCAGATCAAACAGCACCGCCTTAGGGGCTGGAAAACGCCGATTCATAGGGCTATGAAACGGTGATTTAGCCGATACGGTAGTGTGAGGAATATCAAAGTCTGATCCCATAGCATACTCTACCTTTAACAAGGGGCTAACAGTATGACATTTCGGTGAAATGATGGGGTGTGATGCAGTAAAAATGGCTATTTAGACCACCCCCACACGTCTATGTTGCTGAGTAACCGCTATTAAAGCCGGTCTTATAGGTCGGGGATATTTGCCTCCTTGGGAGCATTAAACTTCTGCACCAAGTAATTCTGCAGAAGCTGAATATCCTTATTTGCGGGATCAAATGTTTTAGGTGCAATATTTACAGATTTAGAAATATTTTCTGCCGCAGCCCTTACATCTTTGGGTAGGTCTTCTATTTTTACAGAAAGCTTGCCGCCGTCACGTTGAGAGTCAGAATCATAAACAATCTCGCCAGATTGCTTTAAATGACCACCCCACGTCTCTGGCAGTTTAATTTCATCCAGCTTGCCATCATTATCAAAATCAAAATGAAGCTCGGTTTCCCAATCGTAAAAATCGTCAAATGCTTGAACTTGATCACTCATTGTGTAGTGCCCCTTGTTATTATGTTTTTAGTATATCCATGATAACATAGCGGCTGTGAATTTTTGTGAAGAAATGATAACGATTTACAGGGGCTTAAAGCCCGCCAAATCATGCATAATTGCAAATAACTGAAGAATGAATGGTACGGGTGAGAGGAGCGAGACACCCCAAGCCATGCTGGGAGCATGGCGACGTGATGTAGCCACCTCCACGCGGTAATGCATATAAAAAAAGCCCCATAAAGGAGCTTATTTAATGGTACGGGTGAGAGGACTTGAACCTCCACGCCTCGCGGCACTAGAACCTAAATCTAGCGTGTCTACCAATTCCACCACACCCGCACATTTAGGAA
>JALEGK010000024.1 GCA_022763105.1 Rickettsiales bacterium
ATCGCCGCATCAACGAAGGATACATTCTCATTCGGCTCAGAGCCAAATTGATTCGATGCGCCTGAGAAAAGTTTTGATTCACTGGTGACCTGTGCATGAACTTCAAGCCCAATCACGACTTCCCAATCACCACTATTCCCTTTGATCGTATATGTCATAATGTGTGTGCCTATTAAAAGCCTGACAAATCAATACCAGAGAAATACGATGATGTTAGGTCATTATTATTCAGACCATATGCATCAAGGCTGTCACTGGTAAAGCCAAAGGTCCAGCCAGGAACATCGGTTGAAAAATCATCATCGACAACAGTCGGCGTATCATCCGAACTGCTATCGCTGCTATCACTGCCTGAGTCTGAGCCATCAACCGTAGGGATGATACCATCATCTTCATCGGCAACCGTCGCTCCGCCTGTAATGCCTAAACTTTCGGCTTTCTCATTCGTAATACCTAAATCTTCTTTATCCGCAGAACCGAACAGAATATCCGCTAGATCCAAAATACTGCTAAAACCAGCCATTATGACCTCCTAAAAATTGCCGAGTTACTTCTTCTTTTCTGTGCAATAAGGATCAGCTTTTTCCTCATCACTACAGACTAATCCAGTGCATGCCGCTGTGGTGACAGCACCTTTATCTGCCAACACACAATGGTTGCATCCATCGAACCATTTTGCACACCAGCCAGGTACACTTAAGCGCCCTTTTTCGTTATATTCAAGCTTCATCGCCGGGTCGATTTCAACTTTCTTACCCATCTTGTGATCAATGGCAGGGTTCGCCATTGCTGCGCCCGCAGCCATCATGCATAGGGTCAATAGTGCAACTAGTTTCATGCGGCTTTCTCCTGTACCAAAGCGTTAAATCCCACTGCTTCTTCTAATGCTAAAGCAGCATTCAGCATGGTCACCTCATCAAATGAGCGACCAATGAGTTGTAGTCCTAGGGGCAATCCTTCAGCATTCAGCCCAGCCGGAATAGACACACCCGGCAAACCAGCTAATGAGGTTGGCACGGTGAAGACATCATTTAAATACATCGCAATCGGATCTTCTTGCTTCTCACCCAATGCAAATGCCGCAGAAGGTGCAGTTGGCGTTAGAATCACATCGCACGATTCATATGCGGCTTTAAAGTCATTCGCAATAAGCTGACGCACGCGCTGCGCTTTCTTGTAATACGCATCATAGTAACCTGCAGAAAGCACATAGGTACCAATCATGATACGGCGCTTCACCTCATCACCAAAACCAGCGGCGCGGGTTTTTTCGTACATGTCATTTAGACCGTCGCCATCTTCAACCACGCGCAGGCCATAACGCACCCCATCATAACGCGCCAAATTCGATGAAGCCTCAGCAGGCGCAACAATATAATAGGTCGGCAGCGCATATTTGGTATGCGGCAATTTAATCGGAACAATCTCGGCACCCTGCGCCTTTAGAAGCTCCGCACCTTTATCCCAAAGCGTAGCAATCTCATCATTGATGCCATCCACGCGATATTCCTCAGGGATACCGACGCGTAAACCTTTGACATCTGCCTTCAGTAATTTTTCTAAATCCGGCACGTCATGCTTGGCCGACGTCGAATCTTTCGCGTCATGCCCCATCATCGCTTGTAGCGCAATCGATGCATCGGTGACGTTACGTGCAAATGGGCCCGCCTGATCGAGCGAGCTTGCAAACGCCACAATCCCCCAACGAGAGCAACGTCCATAGGTTGGCTTCACACCGACAATACCGCAAAAGGCTGCAGGTTGGCGAATCGAACCACCCGTATCGGTTCCCAATGAAACCGGGCACAGGTTAGCCGCGACAGCCGCAGCCGAACCACCCGATGAACCACCCGGCACTACTTCTTTGCCGTCATTACGTTTCCACGGGTTTTTACAAGGGCCGTAATAGCTCGTCTCGTTCGATGAACCCATCGCAAACTCATCCATATTAAGTTTGCCGACCATCACCGCACCTTGGTCAAACATATTCGACGTAATCGTCGATTCATATTCGGGCTTGAAGCCATCCAAGATGTGAGAACCAGCCGTACTCAACACGCCCTTGGTGCAGAACAAATCTTTGACACCAAGCGGAACACCTTCAAGCAAACCGCCTTCGCCTGCCGCTAAGCGCTTATCAGCGGCTTCTGCTTGCGCGAGCGCGATATCATCGGTCACAACAGTGAATGCATTAAGATCACTCGCATAAATCGCATCCAGATGCGCTTGGGTCAGTTCTTTAGATGATACAGACTTGCTGCGCAGTTGGTCACGCATTTCAGTCAATGTCAGTTGGGTCAGTTCCGTCATTATTCAATTACCTTCGGTACGACAAAGCAGCTATAGTCAGATGCAGGTGCATTTTTCAGTATCTGCTCAGGATAGCCGCCATCGGTCATTTCATCTTTGCGCCATGGTAGCGCCACATCACTAACAGACGTCAATTGCTCAACGCCTTCTGTGTCGACTTCCTGCAATTGCTCTACCCAGTGCAAAATCCCGTTAATTTCATTCATAAAGTGCTCAGCGTCCGCGTCATCCATACGAATGCGCGCCAGCTTGGCTACTTTCAGCGTGTCTTCTTTGGTAAGTGACATCAATGCCCTCGAATTAGCGTTAGATGCCACTGTTTCTAATGGCTTTCGCTGGAATTGCAAGCCCATATGCGCTATTGCTGCGCCATGCTTAAAAACTCATTACAGGAATTCTGCACAGACTTGGCACCTAAGGGCCGGCTTTTAGGGCTGGATCATGGCAGCAAAACCATTGGCATTGCGCTATCGGATGCCGAACGGCAGATCGCCACACCGCTTGAAACCATCAAAAAAACCAAGTTCAGTCAGGATATTGAGCGCTTAAACAGCTTAATCGCTGAACATAGCATCGCTGGCCTCATTGTCGGCTACCCGCTTAATATGGATGGAAGCGAAGGCCCGCGCTGCCAATCCGTGCGCGCTTTTGTTCGCAACCTCGAAGAACATACCCCCCTCCCCATCTTACTATCCGATGAGCGCTTATCGAGCTTTGCCGCCGATGAAGCCATGCTAGAGGCCGACCTCTCACGAGAAAAGCGTGCCCAACATATTGATAAAGTGGCAGCATCTGTCATTTTACAAGGCGTACTTGATCGGATGCGTGAATCCAGCTAAGCCTGTGGCATGCATGAAAATGAACTCATCTCGCTTATAACCGCCTATCTCATTGGCTCTGTGCCATTTGGGTTGCTCATCACCAAACTGGCGGGTTACGGCGATATTCGCAGCATCGGGTCGGGCAATATTGGCACCACCAACGTACTGCGCACCGGAAATAAGCTTTTAGCACTTGCCACGCTAGTGGGCGATATGGGTAAAGGCTGGTTAGCACTCTTTATTGGCTATAGCATCGCACCCTTCCCATCTGAAATTGCGTGGTGGCTGATTCCATTTTGCGCATTGCTGGGTCATTGCTTCCCCATCTGGCTATCATTTAAAGGTGGCAAAGGCGTTGCCACCATCTTCGGCATCTATCTCTATTTCGCCTTTCCGCTCTATGCGCTGGCCGCATTTGGGTGGATTGCCGCATTTGCACTCACACGCATCTCATCTGCGGGTGCTTTAGTTGGGCTTCCACTCGCACTTCTTATATATGACTTTGCGCTCGAGCCGAATATCGGCCCGCATTGGTCTTTATGGCTATGTGTCGGGCTGATGATTTATAAGCATAAAGAAAATATCGAGCGTCTAGCCCAAGGCACCGAACATAAATTTAGTTTCTCTAAGAAAGAAAAAGCATGAGCGCCCTCGCCGAAGCGTCACCAAGCCAGCACTTCTCGGAAGCAGAGAAGCTAGACCGCCTACGTCTAATTCGCTGTGAGAATGTCGGCCCTGTTACCTTCCATAAATTACTCGATTTTTATGGCAGCGCGAAAGCCGCGCTCGATGCCATTCCTGCACTCGCAGCAAAAGGTGGCAAACGCAGCATTAAATTATGCGACGCATCCAAAGCCCAAGCAGAGTACGAAGCCGTACACAAGCATGGCGCACGCATGATCTTTCACGGTGAGGCAGATTACCCACCGCTACTACAACACATCCCCGATGCGCCTGCGGCGATCAGCGTCATTGGCAATATCGCCTGCTGGCAAAATCCAGTGGTCGGCATTGTCGGCGCACGCAATAGCTCAGCGAATGCTTACGCCCTGTCTAAAAAACTCGCCCAACAATTAGGACAACATAAAATCAGCATCGCGTCAGGGCTAGCACGCGGCATTGACACCGCAGCACATACCGGTTCACTAGAATCCGGTACTATTGCCGTAATCGCCGGCGGTATTGATCATATCTACCCACCAGAGAATGAAACGCTCTATAAACAAATCGCCGAACAAGGTGCGATCATTGCCGAAGCACCGTTTAGCACCGCACCACAAGCCAGACACTTTCCTGCACGCAATCGCATTATCGCAGGCATGAGCGACGGGTTGATCGTTATTGAAGCATCAGAGAAATCCGGCTCGCTCATCACCGCCAACTACGCGCTCGATTATGGCCGCGACGTCTTTGCTGTGCCAGGCTCGCCACTCGACCCACGAAGCAAAGGCGGCAACAAACTCATTAAGCAAGGGGCAACCTTAACCGAGTCTGTCGACGATGTGCTGCAAGTCATCCAAAACAAACAGCTACATATTGCTGACAGCGCAACGAGTAACTTTAATACCGCGCCAGCTGCACCGATCAGCGAAAAAATGCTCGATGAGAAACGCGAAGATGTCCTATCAAAATTAGGACCCGAACCAGTTTTACTTGACGAATTGGTTGCACAATGCCACATCACCCCCCATATATTGCACAGAATTTTACTGGAGCTGGAACTGGCTGGCCGCTTAATTCGCCATAGTGGCGCAAGGGTTAGCCTGATAATGGAGTTGGAATGACACAGCATGTCGTAGTGGTCGAGTCGCCCGCCAAATCAAAAACCATCAATAAATATTTAGGTAAGGACTATACCGTCCTCGCATCCTTCGGCCATGTGCGCGACCTGCCCTCAAAAGACGGCTCGGTAAATCCCGATGATGACTTTGCGATGTTATATGAAGTCGATGGTGATTCTAAAAAACACGTCAACGAAATTGCCAAAGCCGTTAAAGGTGCCGAAACACTCTATCTCGCAACTGACCCCGACCGCGAGGGTGAAGCCATCTCATGGCATGTGCTAGAGGCATTACAGGAAAAGAAAGCCCTGAAGAAAGACACACAGATCAAACGTATCGTCTTTCACGAGATTACCAAATCGGCCGTCACCTCAGCGATTGAAAGCCCACGTGACATCGATATGAATTTGGTGAACGCGCAGCAAGCACGCCGCGCCCTTGATTATCTGGTAGGCTTTAATCTGTCTCCCGTTCTATGGCGCAAGCTGCCTGGTAGCCGTTCTGCAGGCCGTGTGCAATCCGTTGCACTTCGCCTCATCTGCGAACGCGAGCAGGAAATTGAGCAATTCACCCCGCAAGAATTTTGGGATGTTACTCTTAATCTCAAGACTGAAAAAGGCGAAGCCTTCCAAGCCAAGCTCTCTCAGTATGAAGGTGAGAAATTAGAGAAATTCTCGATTACAAACGAAGAGCAGGCCAAAGGCATTACCGCAGCATTGAAGTCTAAGAACTTCGCGGTCTCAAGCGTTACGCCAAAGCAACAACGCCGCAATCCATACGCGCCATTCTCTACCTCTACCTTGCAAATGGATGCATCGCGCAAGCTTGGTTTTTCTGCGAAGCGCACCATGCAAGTTGCACAAAAACTCTATGAAGGCATCACACTGGATGGCGAGACCGTTGGTCTGATTACCTATATGCGTACCGATGGGATTACCGTCGCGCAAGAAGCACTCAATGAAGCACGCAACTTTATTGGCAGTGAATATGGCGATAACTACCTGCCAAAATCTCCTCGCATGTTTAAAACCAAATCGAAGAACGCCCAAGAAGCACACGAAGCAATTCGTCCAACCTCTATTTCACGCAAGCCAGAAAGCATCGCCAAATTCTTGGATGCCGATCAGCAAAAACTCTACGATCTCATCTGGAAGCGTATGGTCGCCTCTCAGATGGAACCTGCCGTTTATGACCAAGTCGCAGTCGAGTTAACCGCAAATGACAACCAAGCCGTACTACGCACCACCGGTTCGGTACTGCGCTTCGATGGTTTCTTAAAGCTATACCAAATCGGCCAAGATGAAGACGAAGAAAAAGAAGAAAACCGTCGCCTGCCAGACATGCAAGAAGGCAACCCAGTATCAGTCGATGATATTCTGCCAGAGCAGCATTTCACCAACCCGCCACCACGCTACACCGAAGCAAGTTTGGTCAAACGTATGGAAGAGCTGGGTATTGGCCGCCCGTCAACTTACGCCAGCATCATCTCGGTACTGATTGATCGCAAATATGTCGTACTTGATAAGAAGCGATTCATTGCGCAATCACTGGGTCGTTTGGTAACTGCATTCTTGGTGAATTTCTTTGAACGTTATGTGCAATATGACTTCACCGCCGAACTCGAAGACACGTTAGATGATGTCGCAGACGGCGAGAAAAACTGGAAAGAAGTGCTCAAACTTTTCTGGGTCGACTTTATTGCCAAAGTCGAAGATAGCCAGAAGCTTTCCACCACCGATGTATTAGAAACCCTCGATAAGGTGCTTGAGCCATATATCTTCCATGATGCTGAAGATATCGAGAAAGCTCGCGTCTGCCCAACCTGTGGCACGGGCCGCCTATCACTTAAAACCGGAAAATTCGGCGCATTCCTGGGCTGCTCTAATTACCCAGATTGCACTTTTACTCGCCAGATTGTTGGCGGTGAAGAAGATGATAGCACGACTGAGAGCGGCGAAATCATCGATTACCCGAAAATTCTGGGCACCGACCCGGATACGGACGAAGACATTACCCTGCGCAAAGGCCCTTACGGCGTCTATGTGCAACTGGGCACAGGCAGCAAACCAAAGCGAGCCAGCCTTCCAAAAGGCGTAAAGCCAGAGGAAATGACCTTTGAGCGTGCCTTGTCATTGCTGCAATTACCGCGTGAAGTCGGTGCGCACCCAGAAACCGGTGATATGATTACCGCAGGCATTGGTCGTTATGGCCCATATCTGCTGCATCAAAAAGTCTATACCTCGCTTCCTGCAGAAGATGACGTGCTGACCGTGGGCATGAACCGTGCCGTCACGCTCATTGCAGAAAATAGCAAGAAAAAGGGCAACACACCGATCAAAGTGCTGGGCAAACACCCAGAAGATAACGAAGAAATCGCTATTTTCAGTGGTCGATACGGCCCCTATGTGAAGTATAAAAAGATCAATGCCACCATTCCAAAGGGTAAAGAACCAGAAGACGTAACGCTGGAAGAAGCACTGGAACTGATCGCCGCAAAAGCATCAGCACCAAAGAAAAAGAAAACCACAAGGAAGAAAAAAGCGTCTTAAATCTTGAGAATGATGCGCCTGCGAAGTAAAATGGCCAAATGATCGTAAAAGCGAAGATATATCAACCGGCTAAAACCTCGATGCAATCGGGTCGTCGCAAGACCAAGCGCTGGTTGCTAGAATATGGTGCAGACGTGCCAAATGCCCCAGAACCGCTCATGGGTTGGAATTCTGGCGGCACATTGCAGCAAATCTGCATCGAATTCGACACAAAAGAATCTGCTGTCGCATATGCCGAAAAGAACCTGATTCCCTTCGAATTGCTTGATCCAAAATCCACCACACTCAAGCCTCGCAGCTATGCAGCCAACTTCGCATGGGACAAACGCACCGCGTTTTAAGGCTTCTTTAACCCTAAGCTATTAAAATTCTTTTATTTTACCGGATTGTCATAATTTGGTAATATAGATGTATTACTATTAAAGATGGGAAATAAGGAAGTTAACCATGAAGCGATTTACAGTTCCGTGCGATTTTAATGGGGTAAAACACCCATTTCACGTCTATATCGGCGAGCCGCATCCGAAAAAACACCCGCTGCAATTCCAGGCGTGGTGGCTATCTTCGGAGCGTGGCGGCACGATTCCGCAGGACGTCATGGATAGTTTTGAAAAACTGTTCAAAATCGCTCAGGAAAACAACGTATCCTTCGAAGATTTATGCGTATACGCACTTGGCACCGCATCCGAGGAAGAAGGCGGTGATGGCGCAGTTGCAGCCCCAACAGAAACACCTCCAACGGAAGCAGCTCCAGCAGAGCCGGCTCCAGTTGAAGAACCAGTAGATGAGTTTGACCCAATGTCGGCCAACCCTGTCCCACCACCACCTGCAGATGAACCTGTAACGATATCAGATGAATATGAGAATGACGCATTCAGTGCAGACATTCCCCCACCAAAAGATCCTGAAGGATAGGTAGTCTATGGCGGAAGATAATGATTTCATCGTAGGTGCTGGCACTCAAGAATATGACGAACTTCTTGAAGAGCTAAGTGCGCGGTTTGACAAAAAACCTTCCCCACTTCCGCATCATGAAGCAGCACGCTCGGTACGCCATGTTAGTGGCGTGGGTAAATTTATTATCCCAAAAGAAAACACGTGGGCTGCTCACCGCATGCTGGTGCTGGACCCAAAACTCAAACTTGGCTATTCGGCAAATAACCACCCTTATTTCGATCATATCGTTAGCGAGAAAGCGAAATACAAACCGCTAACCAATCAAGGGGATGCACGCTACCCTGCCTATGATTCCATGCGCGAAAATTTAGCAATCGTACGAAACTTTATCATGAGCGATTACTTCCCCGACGGCTCGGTTGATGCAAATGATGAAGCGAAACTCAGACATATGGCACAAATTGCTCATTTCGTTGGTGATGCCATTGCCAATGACGGCATGTTTCCTAACCCATTTAAGCCGCGCATTAGCAAACGAAAAGCCAATATGCCTGGCACAGGCGCGCAATATATTTATAAGCAGCTACTCAAACGTCAAAACTATAATAGCTGGCTGTCACCGATTACCTTCCCACTCGCAATCCTGACAGGCCGCACGCATAATATATGGGACTTGCCGCCGCTGGATGAATCACCTTTCAGTGACTATGCATTGCAGCAACCACCCCCCAAAATGCAACGCACATATAATGAAGACGAGATACCGGAAGTCTGTGATACGATGGCAAAAAATGATCGCATGCCGCAAGACATGTCGGCTCAATATGCTGAAGGCATCAATCACCTATCGGAAGATCTGACCCATGCAGGCCACATGCATGGCAATGTTGACCATCTGCAAGAACCGACCAAACGCGAGTCGGTAGAAATCGCAAAAGAAATTCTGCGCAAACTGAAAGTCAAACTCGGTAACGCACTCATTGCAAATGGCTTAACTCCCTTCCCTGCCGACAATATGTCAATCCTTGATGCGGTTAAAGGCGTGGTGCAAGTCTATGAGTATCATCTGCACAAACTCACCGCATTTGATCCGAATATCATGGAGAACCCAGCGATCATCCAAACCAATAATGCCATTGGTAAGCTAGGCTATATTGGTAAAGTAGAAGCCTTGCGTATGGCTCAGCGTGGAAAAGACCCACAAGCCGCACAAGCAATCCACGACCAGCTCATGCAAATGCCAGATGAATGGCATAACCCAAAAGAAGAACGCATTGGCGAGTTGCTCGAGCAGTTAGAAAATGGCTTGAATTTAGTCCTCACTCGCCTGCAACATTTAGGCGAACCAGACGCATCCGTGCAAAACTGGATGGGCCGCCAGAATCACAAAGCCATTGGCACCATCGACCCAGCCTTTGAAAAGCGCGATAACAATAACCCGCAACAATCTATGCAGGATGATGATTATTTCCGTCAGGTTAATGCACAGCGTCAACAGGCGATGCGGGCAGCAGCACGAAAGCAAAAACAACAGCTAGAACGCGATGTAACCAATAAGGCAGCATCTAACGCTCCAAAGCCAAAAGAATGTGAAAACAAAAGCACCGATATGTCTTCCCTGTTAAAAGGTAGTGATGTCGAGTCAATGCGCGGCCAAATGCAAACCGATCCGAATGCACAAATCGTCAAAGCGCAAAATGAATCACGCAGGCAGGCAGTCGTTGCTCGCGAACGCTCCCGTCGTGAACAGCAACAGAAAAGCAATCAAATCAAAATCAAAGAAAACCTAAATCGTCTTCACGATGATCCTAACCAAATGCCGTTACCCAAAAAACCTCAAGGCCCAATGACGCGATAGCCATTCTTGACTCTTTAGTCGACATCATGCATGCATAAGCACATGAACGCACTCATTACCCCCGCCATCGATGCACTCAAAAGCCTGTGCCATTGGCACATCTTCAAAGTATTTATTGGAAGCATTGTGCTGAACAGCATCGTGCTAGCACTTCTGTTCTTTGGTGTTTATTGGCTAATAGAAGATATCAACCTATTCGGCACATGGGATTGGGTCGCCGATATTGGCTTCACTTTCTTTGCAGGCGCATTTGTTATTTTTATCTTCCCTATTCTGCTGCCCATTATCATCAGCTTCTTTGATACCGCCATTGCAGAAAGCATCGAGCGCGACGAATATCCGGGCATTCCAACACCCGAGCCACCATTCTGGCCAACCATCATGCAAGATGTGCGCTTCACCATCAAAGCAGTCTTCCTGAATGCTTTGTGTTTACCCATCTACCTCATTCCAGGCATCAACCTGATGGTCTATTACCTGCTAAATGGCTATCTGCTTGGCACAGAATTCTTCAATGTGGTTGCTGGCAGACATGTTCACCCAGATGAAGCAGACCGTATGCGCAAAGAGCGTCGCACCAGTATTCTATTTTGCGGATTCTCGATTGCAGTCGGTGCTACCATCCCATTCATCAATCTGATCACACCCATCTGGGGAGTCGCACTGATGGTGCATCTCTTTCACAGCTTAAAGCCACATTATAAAGCAAATTAGAGTGAATTAGACCTTCTCGGAAGCATCCATCCACCAGTCATTGACGGGACGCTTAGGGCCACATGGGCTGCCTTCAACACCCACACATGGGCTTTTCAACACCTCTACACGGCTAGAGGTACAGGCGCTAAGCGCTAAGGCTAATCCTAAAATAAGAAGTAAAGACCGAATCATGTAGCCAATGTAATACTGGCTCGTACATTAAGCCAGTATTAATTCGTGGTTTTCCACTAATTACCCTTACCTTTTGCTCCAGTAAGCGCACTCGTAACCTTACCCTGATCTCCTTTGCCCATATTCTTGAAGTAGTCACCCATACCACCCCTAATCTTATCAAGGAATAGGGTCGAGCTGGATATCTCTGTCGCAATCATCACGACCACATCGGCAAATCGGTAGGCCAGATGCGCCAAGATTAAAAAGGTCAGAATATCAATAATACTCACCGGGAAGTCGTCGCAGTTACCACCACTCTTAATACAAGATACGGCACCATCCCAGGTAAAGTTGGTTGCATCTTTCTGCCCCTTCACTTTAAAGCGCCACAGCGCGGTACTATTCGCAGAACCTGACATGTGTTGGAATTCAGTCCAGCAAATATCGGCACCCAGAATATTATCTGCGGCAGATTCTAGCAGAATGATATAGAAAGACAGGAATGCAAACATCAGCAATGGCTGCAAACTGTAGTTTACAAGCTGGTTCGTCCAACCAGAGAACATATGCTTGGTACGTTCAAACATCATAAAGGTCAGAAAGATTGGCGCCAGACCAAATAGCAGCGCCTTAGCGACCAAAGACAGACAATAAACCTTCAGCGCCTTAATCATGGTATGAATGAATGCCATCATACCTAGACCAAGCAAACCACCCATTGCTGGGCCCATCGGACCCGTGGTAGCTGAGGTAATCACCGTCACCATCATTTGCGGCGAGATCGCCTTACTTACAATACCTTCAATTTTGGTAAATGGCTGAGGTTTCTGAGTAGTTAGATCACGTGACATGCCACTTGTATCGCCAGTTGCAATACCCAACACCGCATCAATCAACGCATCTGTCCCGTCATTAAAGAAAGTAATCACATATTCTTTAAAGAATGGGAAACCTACCTCTAAAATCGCCAGAATGATCGCAAACTTGAACAGACGCGTACTGGCTTGACCCAGCGTCAAGGGCACAATACCGAAGATAAACATAACGCCAAACAGGGTCACAAAGAGAGCAAAGGCGGCATTCACCGCATTAATAAATTTGGTGTTGTTATTGATACCGTCAAAAAGTTCCTGCGTGGCCTGATCGATCACCTCTTTAATGTAATCGACAATCTGAGTGAGCAGCCCCTCACTATTATCTGCCTTGGGAAATTCACTGGTACAGCCAGCTTTATCATTCTGTGCTGCAATAGACATGATCTCAGCACCAGGGGTCATGCTGACTGCGTCCATCGCCGCCATGGCGTGTTGGGAGAAAAATAACGTCAGACAGAGCACGACCATCACTGGCATGCTTGCATGTAATAATTTTCTCATAATATCCCCCTTAAACATTATCCAAGCCCCTTTCGCGCGAACCCTTTGATTTGATCCATCGCCCCGGGCAAGTCTTTCGTTGCCTTTTCTTTCAGTTTTTCTAATCCACCCTCGATTGGGTTGTTCTTCACTGCAGAACCCAGTGCGAAACCACCACCCAACATTTGCTGCGCAATACCAATGACCGCCTCTAACATGGTATCAAGCAAGTAGGCCATGAGCACCAACGCCACAAACCCAAAGAAGAGCTTTTGTGATTTACTAACATTCTTATCCCTGAAGTCGTAACTGGAGAGTGATGAGACAAAGTCAGTACCAATATTACCACCTGCCCAAGGCAATGCTTGATGTTGGAATTGTCTCGTCTTCACCCAGTCACTCGGGCTAATGCCTTGTGCTTTTTGCGCGGTTCTCAGCGGGTCATTCATTGCAGAAGAGGTCACCCCTTCACCCATAGAGTTGGTATATTTTGGAATATCTTTTGATGGCAGAATTTTGGCTATGCCAAAATCATCGTCATAAAACATCTTATCAAGGATCGCGAAAGCGAGTGTACAATAGGCAAGCACCACCAAAGGAATGAGCATGGTCGACATAATGGCTCTGAGCCAGTGTTCGAAATATTGGAATGTTACACCCATAAAGAGCAACGGAATGAGCAATGGTGATATGACAATGAGGAAGCCCATCGTCATCAACGCCATCAAATAGGTATAGACCGAGCGAATCACCAATTTCAGAATAAAGAAGATCGCGGTAACCCCACCCATGGTTAGCATTGGTCCAAACTCACCACTGAATGGCGCACCCATCAAAGCAATCAAACTGCTACCAACAAAGATGCCCGGCGCAAATCCAAACATTTCACCCAGCACACAGTCTAAATAGTTCCAAGGCTTCTCACCTTTATACTGAGACGTATCACACTCTGCTCCAGCTAGTGCCCCACCAAGGGCACTGGTAACTATTTCGGAGCCCTCCTGAACCGCTGCAAACATATCGGGTATATACCCGCCAAAATTATCTATAAAGAGCGCCACCCCGCCAATCTTAAGCAGCAACATGATCCCTTCTTTTTTGAGGTCCCCCTCATTCATGAGCATCTTGATACCAAAGATCGTCATCACCAATGTTGCGAATGCCCATGTCGCAGATTTCAAATGCTCATCAAACTGATCGGTCATGGTTTCAGTCGCTTCTTGAATCGTATCGCGAATACATGGCACGATCACGGCAATAAGTTTGCCCTCATGCTTATCTCTGCAATTCTCCTTAGAGTCCATCGCGCCCGACTTATGCGTATTAAGCGGACCCGGCTCTTTTTGCTTAGGCTTTGCATTCACTTCCGTAACCACAGCAAACAAAATGGTGCTAATAGCCAATAAGGCTAGCAGCCACGTCATAAGCGTTTGTGATCTTTGCAATACCATTATCATCGCCTACCCACCATGCTCCTGAGCTGACTTCGTATGCCTTCTGTCATGCCATTGGTTGCTCCACTAATTTCTTTCTGTATCGCCTCCATACCCGGCAGCTTAGACCCTACTTCATTGAATAAGTTCGGCACCTCGTAAATACCACCCGACAAGTCAGTCGCCAGATTCGGTATGTAATTTAAGATACTGATAAAGACGAACGCCGTGAGCGCGATCGACACTGCCGAGAGTATCGATTGCTCGGTACATTTGGCTGCATCACCTCCGCCACCTTGGCACATCTTAGAAAAATCAACCGATGGCAGCATGGTACTGGTCTTACCAAAATCATTCGTTTTCTGTTGGTGTGATTTTGTTTTACCCGCCGTAGGGAAGGAATTACCAAGCACACCCGTGCCCTGTTCTGAACTTAAACCTGGCGTAGCAGAAGCATAAGACACGCCCCAAAAATAACCCGGGCTAACATATTTCAGGCCACCAGAGGTCTCCATCGCTTTATTCGGATTGAAGTCTTTCTGCTGCGATTGAGGACCGAAGACCGTTCCCATAAACCCATCTTCTGACAGCAACATTTTGTCCATCGCGATCATCATGAAGCTCAAGAAACCAAACAGAATGACCGGCTGCAAAATAAATGCGGTGGTAATTTTATGCCATTTATCGAAATAGGTACGCGTCACTTTAAACATCAGCATCGGTACAAATAGCGGCGCAAAACATAAGATAAATGACAGCGCAACAATCGCTGACAGATAGGTGTGAATGCTTTTAATGGTCGCCATGGTGAAGGTAGCAACTGTGTAGAAGCCGACCAGACCAATGATCATACCGGCACCACCTTTACTAAACATACTAGAAGCAAAGAAGAACAGCAGCCCGCGCGAAATACCTACATAATTATTGCCGTTATTACCCTGTCCTTCAGGCTTCACAATCCCGATCAATACATCCAACATACAATCGATGCGATCAAAGACCGTCGCATTATCAATACATCGAGGGCTATTCGCCCCTTTACCAAACTGGAAGACAAGGTCTGTCAACCCATCCATCGCATCCAGTCCGCTTTCAAACAGCCATGTCACCGTTTCCGGTTTGACGAAGTACAAGACACTGGCAAGCTTCACCAACGTCACGAATGTATCACGGTTTGGCTTCTCTAATTGCTGCGTTAGGATAAGCGCACCAAATAATGTAACCGCTAAGGTAAGCGCGGCCGCAATTGCGCCTTCTAGATGAGGATAAAACCCATTGATAAACTGGGTAAACACCTCACGCACCACTTCTTTTACACACTTGACAATATATTCTGTTAGCCACGCCTTATCGATGTCGCTGCTTTCCACCTGCTGGCGAATTTGCTGACATTTCGATTTCACATTTGAATAGGCGCCACTACCATCATTAGCGTAGGCATTATCCGGCATCATAGCGAAGAGCGTGCTAACCAGAGCTAGCACGACAATGGCTATAACCAAGCCATTAAAGCTACGTGACCCTAGCCCCTGATTTAACATTTTTCGCTCCAGCACTTACGTTACCACTTAATACTTTGCGGCGGAAAATTGGCAGCCAATCATCTGGATCATCGCCCACTTGCGCGCGAATTTTATCCAGCAATGCCACCGTTTCCGCACGACCCGATAGAACATGAATCACATCTTCCATGCCTGTCAGATCAATACGAGCAACCACAATGTCTTTCCCGTGCTTCAGCAAGAAATACCGTGTCCCCATATCTGTATTCTTGATCAGATTGAACTCGCGCTCACTGATCATAAATTGCGAACGGTAATCTTCCGTCGCTTTGGGGTTTGGTAAGAAAATATGTGTGGAGGTTTGCTGAATAAGCGTCGCCGAGATGTCACTTTGCGTAGCATCTTCCACACTTTGCGTCGCAAACACTACCATGCCATTCAGCTTACGCAGTGTCTTCAGCCAATCTTTAATTTTTTGTACGAATACCTTGTTATCAATCAGCGCCCATGCCTCATCGAGATAAATCATGGTCGGCGTACCATCGAGCGATAAGTGAATGCGATGGAAGATGTAAAGCAGTGTCGGCATTAAGCTGATTTTATCTGCCAGCACCTCGCCCATCTCGAAGCCAAAAATGTTACCTTGAGAGAAATCGATAATATCATCTTCATTATCAAACAGCCCGGCATATTGACCATCGCCATGCCACATGCGCAAACGTCCAGCTAACGTACCCGGACCTTCCAAACCAAAGACAGGAGCGATGTTACGCAATATTCGGTCCTTCTTCGCGAGCTTATAATTCACGCGCACCGCTTCTTGCACCTTATCCATATCATGTGCGGTAAATGGCTCATCATGAATGGTCACCATCGTCTTCAACCATTCCGCCAGGAAGTTACGATTCTCCATCGTATCGGGTAAGTGCAACGGATTAAATCGACACTTAGTACCCGGATCAATCACCGAATATTTACCTGCCATCGCGCGTACAAAAATCTCCGCACCACGGTCTTTATCAAACATGAACATGCGGCAATTATATTTCTGGCTTTGCGCTGCCAAGAAATTCATCAAGACCGTTTTACCAGCACCGGTCGGACCAATCACCGTGGTATGCCCCACATCGCGCAAATGGAAGTTGAAGTAATATGGCGTACCCGATGTCGTATCAAACACCGACACCGCATCGCCCCAATGGTTGCCATCAATCATACCAACCGGGTAATTATGCATCGAACAGAATCCGGCCAGATTGAGCGTATTCACCTTGGATGGCCGCCCAATAAAGTCAAAATTGCCCGGCAGCTGCGCCCAGAAACATTGCTCCATCACAAGTTTCTCGCGCACCGGGTTAATCCCCACATTTACCATCTCGGCAATCGCCATAGAGACATTATCTTCAATGCCCGCCAAACTATCATCAAGCACCAACACCGTCATGTGGTGCGTACCAAATGCGACGTGACCCGACATCGCCATATCAAGCGCATCACTAATCTCCGCCACCTGCGATAGCGCCTTATCTTCGGCCTGCAACATCTTGTTTTGTTGACGCTGCATGTCACCTAAGTTGGTTTGCCTGTTCACAAATTCAAAAGACTGCGTGATGATAAATTCAAATGGCAATTGTAAGAAGGAATCAAACAAACCAGCAGCCGTATGCGGCGCATATTCCTTGATGCTCACCATCGCACCATATTTCTTGTTACTCGGTCCACGCACCTCCATCGCACGAGGCCCGAAATACAAGCGATTCACTGGAATATATTTCGAAATCTCCATCGTTGGCACAAGCATCGGGTAATAATCGCAGCAATTCACCAGACGACCTAAAAACTCAATCGGCTCAGAATGTGGCCCATGCGGCGTATCCACCACCGTTAGCACGCGCGCGCCATAATCGCGGAACGTCGCCAACATACGGTAAACGGCTTCCTTCAATTCTTTCTGCATCTCGCGCAAATCTTCATCTGCCGAGTTCGCATCCGCCGAACGTTCAATCGCCTTAAAAGCATTCTCGATTTTCGCCGCACCCTTGGTATCGACCTTACGCACCACGGTGACATATAACTCATTCACGTAAGATTCTTTGGAATGGTGCTTCTGCTTCCACAAATTATCAACGTAAGACGCAAAACCCGGTGGCTGCTGGCCGCCAGGATACGCACTTTGGCGACGACGAATCGTGTGGAAATACATCGCGAAGGTACCATCCGCCAAACTCTTCAAGAAGGAGTTGCGGACCATCTTCTTCATATCAACATCCATGTCATCGGCCGTTTCAAACGGGAATCCTTCGATTTTGATAACCTGGAGCAATTCATCGTTTTTGGTAACGATGGTCTCTTTATCCCAGTGATATTTGTACGGAATAAAGCGCGCAGCGGAGATTTCTCGCTTGGAGTATTTGGATTTTGATACGTGTCTTCTTTTCAGTTTCAGCATCTAAAAAACATCATAAGAGTTTGTATTATAATGGAACCTTCGATTAAAGCTCATATAGCCCTTTGACATACGAAGCATCCATAATTCAACAGCTCGCGGCTCTTTCATACACAGCAAATACCCAAACCCATGCACCATGGCGCCAAGGAAATAGGCGCTAAATTGCTGAGAATGGATAAACATAATGAGAGTTAGCAAGGCATTCAGCGTAAAATACATATAGCTGACGCCTAAAACCATCGGAGGTCTCGCAAGACCCATGTACAGAGGATCGGCCTGAAGTCTTCCAGACATTCCTAAAACTCCCTAACCCCTTGTATTGTTTTAATTTATTTTAAGCGCAGGTCTGCAAAGGGCATACATTCCCACCGTCCATGACTATACCATAGAAATATGACACTTTCTTTACAGTATCGAAATTAGATTAAAATTTCGTTGGTTTTGTGGGTAAATGTTTAACGAAAGTGACGCAAATACAGGAAATTCGTTAGAAGCGAGCGTAGAATCCAAATTCAAAAATATGTGAATCCAGATCATATTCTTCCGGCTGAAAATCAAGCCCGGTGGTCGAGAAGTAGCGATAACCGCCCTTAACACCAAAAACATCATTAATATCAAATGCTAAGCCTGCCATCCCCTGATAGGCCGTTGCATCTTCTTCCGCACCATTGGTCTGGAAGAAATGCCCAACACCTAACCCCAGGTAGGGAATCACGTATTTGGCGCTCTGAATTGGCATATCAAGATATGCATTTGCCATGACGGCATATCCCTCAACCCCTGAATTACTGAGATTAAGAGTCGTCCCGCCAATACGCGCCGTATCCGCTTCATTATGATGGTAATCCACTTCTAGCTCAAAGCGGAAATGCTCATTAAGACGGTAGCCTGCAAACGCAGCAACACCATAACCGCCATCAAAATCGATCAGCCCTTTACTTGCCGTTCCACCTGTAACCGATACAAATTCCCAATCTTCAAGCGTGATATATTCCGCCTTCATCCCTGCGTACCAATGCTTGAATGGCATCGCCTCACGTTGATGTGTGTATGGCACCGGAGCATTATACGCCAAATTCCGCTCCATATGACGCGGCGTGTTGATAACAGGCACCGGATCATGCGTCGGAATCGCCTGCGGCATTGCGGCGTGACGTGACAAATCCACTTCCAACGGAACATCCATTGGCGCGACCTGCTGGTAACGTTGTTGGTAGTGTGGCTGCGCAGAAGAAATGCCTGGCGTTAAGACCTGCTCAACTTCTTCTTTCGGTATGTAGCTATCGCCCGGTAGCGGTAGAATCACTCCGCCATTCTCAACCGGAATGCGTGCAAATGCAGGGGCTTGCAGGCAGAAAATAATCGCAAAAAATACCGATATCAGGCGCATGTCAGTCTCCTTATAGAGAGCTTGATCTAGCAGCCGAAAAGCAAATGGTAAAGATTTTTTAACAACTAAGATTAAGCAACCAAACCTTTGGCGAAATCTTCGGCAGTAAAGGGCTGAAAATCCTCGATTCCTTCGCCCACCCCAATCGCATGAATCGGTAACGAAAACTTATCGGCAAGCGCGACCACCACGCCCGCTTTGGCCGTGCCATCCAACTTGGTCACCACCAATCCGGTGACATCGACAATCTCTTGAAACGCCTGCACCTGAGATAATGCATTTTGACCCGTCGTCGCATCCAGCACCTGCACAATACTATGCGGCGCATCCGCATCGACCTTCTGAATCACGCGGATAATCTTCTTCAGCTCTTCCATCAGATTCGATTTGTTATGCAATCGACCCGCCGTATCAATCAGCAATACATCTGCGCCCGAAGCTTTGGCTTCTTCACAGGCACGATACGCCACCGACGCCGGATCAGCATTCGGCTCCGCCGTGACAATCGGGCACCCGACACGCTCCGCCCATACTTTTAACTGCTCAACCGCTGCCGCGCGGAACGTATCCGCTGCCGCCATCATCACCTTATAATCATTCTGCTGTAAGATGTTCGCCATTTTACCAACGGTCGTGGTCTTGCCATTACCATTCACACCAACCACCAAAATCACATGCGGCTTGGCCTCGGCATTAATATCCAGCGCTTCGGTCACGGGCTGTAATCGCTTGGCAATCAACTCTGCCAGCGCCGCCTTTACCTCATCTTCTGAAATCTCTTTGTCAAAGCGCCCCTCAGAGAATTCTTCGACCACTTCCATTGCGACAGACGCACCCATATCTGCCTGAATCAATAGCTCTTCGAGGGATTCGAGCACCTCATCATCGAGTTTGGTTTTGGTGAAAATATCAGAGATACCGGTTGAGATACCGGATGATGTTTTTGATAAGCCTTGCGTTAAGCGACCAAGCCAGCTCATGCGGCAACCTTCGCTTCTACCGCTGCGCCATTCCATCCACCAAGCTCAACACTGGCAATAACGCCCGCTTGCATGCCCGAGCAATCAACGGGAATGAACTGTTCGCTACGGCCGATGCCGTCTTTTTCCACGAGCACATTAGCGACCTTGCCACTCGCCGATTGGTACAATGCCTCTTCTTGAAGCTTACCTTTTTCGCGAAGCTGGGCGGCACGTTCTTTTCTGATCTCATGCGGCACTTGCGGCATTTTCGCAGCCGGCGTGCCTTCACGCTCAGAATATGGGAACACATGCAAATACGATAAGCCCGCCTCATCAACAAGGCGCAGCGTGTTCTCAAACATCTCATCGGTTTCTGTCGGGAAGCCTGCAATAATATCCGCACCAAAGACAATGTCAGGGCGCAAATCGCGCACCTTGTCGCAGAAATCAAGCGCGTCTTGTCTTAAATGACGCCGCTTCATGCGTTTTAAAATCATATCATCTCCCGCTTGCAAAGAGATATGCAAATGCGGCATTAAACGTGGCTCTTCGGCAAGCAAGCGATACAAATCATCATCCACTTCCACTGCATCAATCGACGAAAGCCTTAAACGCTCAAGCTCTGGCACTTGCGCCAACATGCGGCGGCATAATTGCCCCAAGCTAGGGTTCCCCGGCAAATCTTCACCATATGAGGAAATATCAACCCCGCTTAGCACAATCTCTTTCGTGCCACGCTCTACCAAATGGCGCACTTGGCTAACCACTTCACCAATGGGTACCGAGCGGCTATTGCCGCGACCAAACGGAATAATGCAGAAAGTGCAGCGATGGTTACATCCATTTTGCACCTGAATGAATGCGCGCGTATGCCCATCAAACGAGCTCACCATATGCGCAGCCGTCTCGCGCACCGACATAATGTCATTCACACGCACTTGCGCATGCTCTGCACTATCAAAACGATAATGCTCAGCATACATTTTCTCATCATTACCCAGCACCAGCTGCACTTCATCCATTTCTTGGTATAGTTCTGGGTGCACCTGCGCTGAACAGCCGGTCACAATAATTTTGGCATTGGGGTTTTCGCGGCGCGCCTTGCGTATCGCCTGACGTGCCTGACGCTCCGCCTCTTTCGTGACCGCACAGGTATTGAATACAATGGTATTATCAAGCCCAGCTTGAGTGGCGTGGTCACGAATGACCTCGCTCTCATAGGCATTCAGTCGGCAGCCAAATGTACGAACATCAACAGACACAGACTACGCCTCCAGCTCATACTCACCATGATAGACGTAATCAACGGGACCGGTCTTGTGCAGCTCACCACTTTTCTCGTCCCAGAAAATCTCTAATTCACCGCCCGGCAATTGCATGGTCGCTTTGCGATCCAGCAATCCACGGCGCACACCGGCCACAAGCGTTGCGCATGCTGCTGTGCCGCATGCAAGCGTAATGCCCGCACCACGCTCCCATACCTGCATCTCGACTTCGTTGCGGCTATGAATGTGCGCGGCCGTTACATTGGCATGCTTAGGGAATAGTGAATTCTTTTCTAAAATTGGCCCTGACTCTTCCATATCAATGAACGACAAATCAGAAACAAAAAAGACCATATGCGGATTGCCGACATTCACCGCCACCGGGTCCATCAGCATTCCTTCTGCTATACCCAGATGCTCGGTATTACGTGCCTCAGATAGCGGAATGTCTTCCCATTCCAGTTTTGGCTTGCCCATATTAACAGAGACCAAACAATCACCTGCGCGTTTTGCATGCAGTATGCCCGCTTGCGTCTCAATGCTCACCTCATCTGCTTGCGTCTCTTCCATGACTTCCCAAGCCACACAGCGGGTCGCATTGCCGCACGCACCCACTTCTGAGCCATCGGAATTATACAAGCGCATGAAAATATCGGCCTGCTCAGACGGCTCAATCAACACTAGCTGGTCGCAGCCAATACCCGTATGACGCGTCGCCAATTGCTTGACCATAGCAGGAGTAAAACTGAGCGGTGCTTCGCGGAGATCCATCACCACGAAGTCATTGCCTGCGCCATGCATTTTCTTAAACGAGCGTTTAGTCATTTCATTATCCAATAGATTGACTGCCGGATGTAGCAGGAACTGCTCGGCAAATCCAGAAAAATGCTCGGGTTATGAGAATTAAAGCGGCAGGCGCTTAAAACGGAATCTCATCCTCTAGCTCAACCGCTGCATTTGCAGCCGCTGGAGCAGCCATTGGCTGGCTCATAGGGGCTTGATTATACTCATTGCTGTTATCTGCACCGCCAGATTTGCCATCTAGCATGGTCAGATTGCTGTTATAGCCCTGAAGCACGACTTCGGTCGAATAACGATCCGCACCTGACTGGTCCTGCCATTTGCGCGTCTGCAACTGGCCTTCCAGATAAACTTTAGACCCTTTGCGCAGATAATTCTTGGCGATATTCACCAGACCATCATTGAAAATAACCACGCGATGCCATTCGGTCTTCTCGCGTCGCTCACCCGAATTTTTATCTTTCCAACTATCTGAAGTGGCAATACTCAGATTCGCGAGCTCGCGTCCATCCTGAGTTGCACGAATTTCAGGGTCTGCGCCTAGATTTCCAACTAAAATGACTTTATTGATGCTACCGGCCATGGCTATTTTTCCTAGTTATAAGTTGAGTGGTAAGATTTTGCACCCTACCTCTAAGCGCAGCAAGTAGGCAGTGCAAAGGTGTGGATAGCCAAAAACTTGAAAAAAGGGCTAGGATGGCGCGGGCTGTTCCCCTATAGTCACCGCGCTCAATAATTAGAACAAGCAGGTAAAGCCAATAAAATGACTCAAGCAATCAGCGTTCGCGGCGCAAAAGAACATAACTTACGCAACATCGATGTCGATATTCCCAAGCATAAATTAGTGGTGATCACGGGCCTGTCAGGCTCGGGGAAGTCATCACTCGCGTTCGACACTATTTATGCCGAGGGCCAGCGCCGCTATGTCGAGAGCTTATCGGCTTACGCGCGCCAGTTCCTGAACATCCAAGACAAACCCGATGTGGAATCCATCGACGGTCTTTCTCCCGCCATCGCGATTGACCAAAAAACCACCTCAAAAAACCCACGCTCAACCGTCGGTACCGTCACCGAGGTCTATGATTATCTGCGCCTGCTTTATGCGCGCATTGGTATTCCCTATTCTCCGGCCACCGGAAAGCCGATTGAAAGCCAGACTGTTTCGCAAATGGTCGATGTCATTCAGAAATTACCAGTTGGTACCAAGCTGTTCATTTTGTCTCCCTTTGTGCGCGGCCAAAAAGGCGAACATAAAAAAGAACTCAAATCACTTCAAAAGCGTGGCTTCACCCGTATCAAACTGAATGGTGAAATGTATGAGATGGAAGATGTGCCTGCCATCGACAAAAACAAAAAGCATGACATTGAAGTCGTTGTCGACCGCTTAAAAGTCACCGAAGATATGGGCAATCGCGTCGCCGATAGTGTCGAGACCGCCCTATCAATCAGCGATGGCTTGGTGCATGTAGAAATTGCCGAGCTGCCTGAAAAGACAAAAAGCAAACATAAAAAAGGCGATATCATCACCCTATCAGCCAAATTCGCCTGCCCAGAATCTGGTTTCACATTATCAGAAATTGAGCCGCGCCTATTCTCATTCAATAGCCCGTTTGGCGCTTGTCCTGACTGCGATGGCTTGGGAACAAACATGTTCTTTGATCCAGAAGTCGTTATTCCCGACCCATCAAAACCACTTAACAATGGCGCGATTGCTCCATGGGAAAACACCCAGTCAAAATACTATCTACAAACGCTTGAAGGATTGGCGAAGCATTACAAATTCGACATCGACACGCCATTCGAACGCCTAAAACCAGAGATTCAGGATATCATTCTGTATGGCTCTGAAGATGAAAAAATTAAAATCCATTACCATGATGGTATCCGCGCATTCATCTCAAACAAACCATTCGAAGGCGTCATCCCTAACCTCACCCGTCGTTTCCACGAAACTGACTCTAGCTGGGTGCGTGAAGAACTCGCAAAATTCCAGAATATCACCGAATGCTCAAGCTGCGACGGCTACCGTCTGCGCGAGGAAGCATTGTGCGTGAAAGTTGGCGGCTTACATGTTGGTGAAGTCTGCCAATTCACCATCGAGAAAGCGCTCGACTGGTTTGAAAGCTTGGACAAAAAGCTCAGCAAAAAGCATCAACAGATTGCCGAAAAAGTGCTCAAAGAAATTCGTGAGCGTTTGGGCTTCCTGAACAATGTCGGCCTAGATTACCTGACTCTTTCGCGCGAATCAGGCACGCTCTCAGGTGGTGAGTCACAGCGTATTCGCTTGGCTTCACAAATCGGCTCTGGCCTGTCTGGTGTGCTCTATGTACTCGATGAGCCGTCGATTGGTCTGCATCAATGCGATAATGAACGCTTACTCCATACGCTCGAGCATCTACGTGATTTGGGCAACACCGTGATTGTGGTGGAGCATGATGAAGACACCATGCGCCGCGCTGATTACCTGATCGATATGGGCCCGGGCGCTGGCGTGCATGGCGGCTTAGTCGTTTCAGAAGGCACGCCCGCCGATGTCATGAAAGATAAGAAAAGCATTACCGGACAATATTTGTCTGGCGCAAAATATATTGAAGTGCCTAAAGAACGTCGCACGGGTTACAAACACAAACGCATTCATATTGAAGGCGCAGAAGCCAACAACCTGAATGGTATTGATGTTGAAATCCCGCTAGGTCTGATGACCTGCGTTACCGGCGTTTCTGGTAGTGGTAAATCAAGCTTGGTGATTGAGACATTATACAAAGTCATCACCAAGAAACTACACAATAGTAAGGTAACACCTGGTCCGGTCAAATCAATCAAAGGGCTTGAGCATATCGACAAAATTATCGAAATCGATCAGTCACCAATCGGCCGTACACCACGCTCTAACCCTGCAACATATACCGGCGGCTTCTCACCTATTCGTGATTGGTTTGCAGGCCTACCTGACTCTAAGGCACGTGGCTACAAGCCGGGTCGTTTCTCTTTCAACGTGAAAGGTGGTCGCTGTGAAGCCTGTCAGGGTGATGGTATGATCAAAATCGAAATGCACTTCTTACCCGACGTGTATGTCACCTGCGATCAATGTAAAGGATCGCGCTATAACCGCGAGACCCTAGAGATCCAATATAAAGGCAAATCCATTGCCGATGTGCTGAACATGACCGTTGAAGAGGCTGTCACCTTCTTTGAGGCGCACCCCACCATCAAAGAAAAAATGGTCGCGCTACAAGAAGTCGGGCTTGGTTATATTAAACTTGGTCAATCCGCGACTACTTTATCCGGTGGTGAAGCGCAGCGTATCAAGCTCGCAAAAGAACTCTCTAAACGTGCAACCGGCAAAACGCTCTATATCTTAGATGAACCAACCACAGGCCTGCATTCAGAAGATATTTGTAAGCTGCTTGGCGTACTACATAAGCTGGTAGAATCGGGCAACACCATCGTGATTATTGAGCATAATCTCGATGTCATTAAGACAGCTGATTATATCATCGATATCGGCCCAGGCGGCGGTAACAAAGGGGGCCATGTGGTCGCATCCGGCACGCCAGAAGACGTTGTCAAAGCCAAAGACAGCGTGACAGGTAAATACCTGAAACCTCTGCTAGCACCTAAGAAAGCCACCAAAAAGAGCAGCACCAAAAAATCGAAATCGAGCAAGGCCGCTTAAACAAATAGCTGGTAGCAGTAATACAAGATCATGCCGATAGCCCCTGATACTATCGCCTTGTGTTTATCCGCATCAAAAAAACCTGCAGCAACGCCAATAATAAAACTAAACGGCGTCCATAACAGTATCGCGGCATAAGCGGAAGATACTCTTAGCTCATCAACTTTCTCATTGCGTCTATCTGCAACAAATTGAGGGCCATTTAATTCAATCAGACGCCAGAATTGTTTCCCCAAATACATGAGCACTAGCAATCCGCACACCGATCCGATAATGGCGACAACGACATGGGCAAACAAGCCTTCAGAACCAAAGGCGCCATACGCATAGAGTGTTGTGTTTGCCTGCATCGGCCAGATAGCTGCCAAGAAGGCTTCTTGAAAGACTTGCACATAACTCTCCATCATTGCCCCCTATAAATGGCGTAAATCAAAAACTCTATATTGCCCTTAGGGCCTGTAATCGGACTTTTTGTTATACCCTGAACGCGCCACCCATCCAAGCTATTCAGCCACGCTTCGATATGCTCGCACACCTCGGCATGTAACACCTCATCACGTACAACACCGCCCTTACCCACTTGATCTTTGCCGACCTCAAATTGCGGCTTGATCAAGCTAATCAACCCACCGCCCGGCTTCACTAAAGACAGGCTGGCAGGCAGCACTTTTTCTAACCCGATAAAGCTCGCATCACACACCACCCAGTCAATCGCATCTGGAATATCATCAGCTGTTAAATGACGTGCATTGGTTTTCTCGTGAACGACCACACGATCATCGCTGCGTAATGACCACGCAAGTTGACCATGCCCAACATCCACCGCATACACTTTTGCTGCACCATGATGCAGCAGCACATCGGTAAACCCGCCGGTTGAAGCACCGACATCAATCGCAATCGTATTGCTTACATCCACGCCAAAATGATCGATAGCCTTCGCCAGCTTCAAGCCACCACGCGAAACCCACGGATGCTCTTGCTGTTTGACATTGATAGCCACGTCATCAGCAAGCTGCATACCCGGCTTATCAAGCCTACGGTTATCCGTATAGACATTACCTGAGAGGATAAGAGCTTGCGCTTTGGTTTTGCTATCCGCGAGACCGCGATCAACGAGAATCTGATCTAGTCTCTGCTTAGCCACTAGCCGCGACGACTCACGACAAAGTCAGCCAATGTACGAAGGTGATCGGCTTTTTTATCGAAGTGACGCAAATGATGCTTCGCCTGATCTTTCAACACTTCTGCCTGCTCACGCGCGCGATCAACACCAAGTATGCCCACTAGCGTCGCCTTACCAGCCTTCGAATCTTTGCCGACCTCTTTACCGGTTTCTTCACGCGTACCTTCTACATCCAGCAAATCATCGGTGATCTGGAAAGCCAGTCCCATATCATGCGCATAACGACACAAAGAGTTACGTAGATTCTCTGGGGCCTTACCCAACACCGCGCCCGACTCGCAGGATACAGCAAACATCTCGCCCGTCTTCAGACGTTGTAAGCGGATAATTTCATCAACATCTAACTCAGAATTCTCTGCATCCAAATCCATCATCTGACCGCCCACCATGCCAGCAACACCAGCCGCTTTGGCAATAATGCGAATCAACTCACAACGCACACTACTATCCGGGTGAAGTTTACGATTAGCCAGCACTTCAAATGCAAAG
>JALEGK010000025.1 GCA_022763105.1 Rickettsiales bacterium
AATGATCCTACCCTCGCAGCACTATTCGGACGTGCGCAGGTTACCTCTGTAGCTACCAGCACCACCATGCAGGACACCGTACAGGTGCCCCCAAAAATTGCAGCCATGCCGATGGGAAGCCTGCTTAAAGGCTTTGTCATCAATCGTGATGCCCACAACAATCCGGTTCTACGTACCGATTACGGCGACATCACCGTGAAAAGTGATGTATTCTTAAAAACCGGTAGCGAAGTCGTCTTAAGACTTCAGCAGCAACAGTCGCAGGTGATGGCTAAGATTATATCGGTCAACGGCACGCCCATTGAGGAAGTGGCGAAACAGCAAAACCTTATCAGCCAGCAAGGCAGCACCGATAGCGTGACACGCTCTGCCATTAGTAGCGGGCAGATCAACAACCAAGCGCTCATCACGAACAATTCTGCATTACAAGCAAACATGATAGATGCAACATTGCTTCAACCCTCGGCAGTCGTTAAATCACCCGAAACGCTTTCAGCCATGCTAAAGCTGCCGCCACAATTGGCTCAGTCATTGACAACCGGCGCCTCACTGCAATTCCGCGTGATCTCATCCGATTTGCCTGCCAATCAACACGCTGCGCTGATGAGTGCGAAAACACCCGCTACCTTTAACGGTTCAAATGCCGCCTCGTTGCAAAGCTATCAAAAAACCATGCAGATGGATAACCCAGCAGCTCGCGGCTCTACTCAGCCCTTAAGCGGTAATGCCACAGCCACCGCCTCAATTGCTGCGAACCCAAACACCTCAGCTGCGCAGACACCTACCAACCCGGCAACTCTGCCAACGAATCAGCAAATGGGAGGCATGCCCACAACGAATCAAACGACGCAAACAGCGCCACCAAACATACCAGGCACGCCGCAATCAGCTAACGCGCAGCCATTACCAGCAACACCAAACACACCAACACCAAACACATCTGCACAAGCACCACAAGCCGTCACCTCTCAGCCTATTGCTGCTCAGAATGCACCTGTTCAGAATACACCTGTTCAAAATGCCTCGGATGCGATTCGCCAAGTGGTACAAGACAATATCATGGCAAGCCGAGCAGCCAGTTCATCGAATAAGCAACCGATTCCGCAAACAGGCGCTACCAGCAGCTTGTCATCGACACAACCAGCTAACACGTCGGCGCTTAGCCCAAACATCAATGTCTCTTCTACTAAAGCAGGGGTCATCACCGCCACGGTTATCGGCACCGAGCCGAATGGCGAAACCATTGTTCGTACTCCCATCGGTACGATACGGCTGGCAACATCGACGCCACCCGCTATCAATAGTGTGTTTCAGCTAGAGCTAGTGGTAACCCCCCAAATGCTAAAGCATGACGTTCCGGTCTCAAACACAACGGTTTCCATGAACCAATTAACCGTGACCGATCTGATGAAGCATTGGGAAAGCCTGAAAGACCTTCAGCAGGTGATTACCCAAAACCCAGCCTTCGCGGCAGAATTAACGCAGCGTATCCCAAACACCAAATCAGCGATGATCAACTCCACCCTATTCTTCATGTCGGCTCTTCAATCGGGTGATTTAAGGCGTTGGCTGGGTAATTCAAACCAGCAATTAATCGATGATAAAGCACCCGCCCTGCTTAAGAAGCTTGGGCTGGAAATCAATACTATTCGCATGGCGAATGATCTACCAGACCAACCCTGGACTATGATGAGCATCCCGTTAATTCATGAAGAAGAAATGCATCAATGGCGCCTTTATTTACGCCATGACGAGCAAGCAAAGAACCATGATGAATCAGGTCACCGTTTTGTGATTGATGTTGAGATGAGCCAACTTGGCCCAATACAGCTAGATGGCTTAACACGCTATAAAGACAAACAACTACAATTTGACTTGATAGTCCGCTCCACAGAGCCGCTAGATGCAACGATTAAGCAAGAAATTAGGCAGATATTTGCAGATACGGCTGAGATAACCAAATACAAAGGTGACATTAAATTCCAACACTCGCCAGAGCATTTCATTCGACCGCTCGAGGATTTCGAGCGCCATGCCCATGCCGAAGATGGCTCTATCATTGCGTAAAGCCAGACTCAGCGCCAGATAGCTGTTTACTCAACCCTCAAAACACGTTACAACCCCTGCATGTCAGTCGCTCAGGAAATAGATACCAGCCAACCATCTGCATCATTGCAGTCGCTACAGCAATGCGTGGCAGATGATCTACTCAAGGTCAATCAGGTCATCATCAACAAGGTGAGCGACAGCGCCGCCCTCATTGGCGAGCTTGCTGCCCATATTGTCAATTCTGGTGGTAAACGCCTGCGCCCTGCCCTCACCATCGCCTGCGCTAAGCTTTGCGGCTATGAAGGTGAGCGCCACGTCAATTTAGCGGCCTGCGTCGAATTCATCCATACCGCCACGCTACTGCATGACGATGTGGTCGATGAAAGCAAATTGCGTCGAGGACTCGCCACCGCAAATGACATTTGGGGCAATAAATCGAGCGTTCTGGTCGGTGACTTCCTATTTAGCCGTTCGTTCCAGCTTATGGTCGAAGATGGCTCTTTAGACGTTCTGCGCATCTTATCCAATGCTTCTGCCACGATATCTGAAGGCGAAGTAAAGCAGCTCATGACCACTAACGCGCCAGAAACCACCGAACAACAATATCTCGACGTGATTCGCTCTAAAACCGCAGCGTTATTTGCCGCTTCATGCGAGCTGGGTGCCGTAGTCAGCGATCAGCCAGAAAAACAACAGCAACTTCACGAATTTGGCCTGAATTTGGGCATCGCCTTCCAATTGGTCGATGACGCCTTGGATTACAGCGCGAATCAGGCAGAGCTTGGCAAAACCGTTGGGGATGACTTCAGAGAAGGTAAAATCACCCTACCCGTCATCATCGCCTATCAGCTAGCGAATGAAGACGAAAAAGCATTCTTCCAACGCACACTATCTGATCTGGAACAAGAAGAGGGTGATTTGCAAAAGGCGTTTGAAATCATCAATTCATATAATGCAATTGAGCTAACATTTGAACGCGCCGGCGCATTTGCCGAGCAAGCCAGCCGCAACCTAGCAGATTTCCCAGAATCAGTGCTTAAAGCGGCCTTACAAGAGACCGTCGATTTCTGCGTCGAACGCGCTTACTAATTATCGCGAACAACCATTACGGAACGGTTAGAGTGGCGAACCACACGCGCCGCATTTGGACCTAGCAGATAATCTTTTAGCTCAGGACGATGAGCACCCATCACAATCAGATCGCAATTCAGCTTCTCAGCCGTATCAATGATCACCTCATAGACTGTGCCCTGAGCCACGATATGCTGAACCTTGATATCTTCCGGTATGTGCTTTTGGGTATATTCGTGCAACGCCTCACGCGATGCTTCCAGAATTTTATCATCCGTATTACTCGGAAAATACTGAGAGATAATGCTCATACCAAAATCAGGCACAACCGTCATAACATGTAGCTGAGAGCCAAACGCCTTGGCATAATCAACCGCCACAGGCAAGGCTAGCTCATGCGTTTCACTAAGATCGATGGGTAATAAAATGTGCTTATACATGTTTCAATCTCCTAATACCTACGCCTCTTTACGCGCACGGCTTCTTTGTAGGAATATTATGATAGCCAACAACAGTAAAGCCGGAATGTAAACCAGACGATTATCTGGCTGTTCATTAGGCAAATGTAATTCAACGATTTCATCATCAAAGAACAACCCAGCATTCTCAGCGTCACTTGCAAAGACCAGATCATCTACCAGAACTTTTTCCTCTTCAGTACGAAGGATCAGCCCGGCAGCTTCCAGTCTTTCTTGACCGGTAGGACCTGCTTTAACTGGCAACTGAATATAGACTTCGCGTGGCTCACCGATTTCATCTTCACCGGCAACCTGCATGGTCATTTTATCGCCCACCTCATAGCTCATAACCACCTGCTCAATATTAGCGGCAGGCTCTACAGAATATGGAGGGTAAATACGGTTCATCCAAAGCTGCGGCAAGAACATCGTCACCGCGATTGCCAGAAGCAGAATGGATTCGTAAATACGGCTTCGTGCAAAGAAATAGCCCTGCATTGCAGCCGAGAACACCAAAATACCAATAGTCGCAAAGATAAAGATGACCACACCTTCGGTCCAATGATCGACGCCAATCAACAGCAAGCTGTTATTGAAGATAAAGAAGAACGGCAGAATCGCAGTACGCGTACTGTAAATAAACGCCTGAAAACCACTACGAATCGGATCACCTTTGGAAATCGCCGCCGCCGCAAAGGACGCCAGCCCCACCGGAGGTGTTACATCCGCCATAATACCGAAATAGAAGACGAATAAGTGAATCGCAATCGCAGGGACAATCAGACCATGCTGAACGCCAAGCTCTTGCACCACACCCACCATAATGCTGGAAACGACGATGTAGTTTGCTGTGGTTGGCAAGCCCATACCCAAAATCAAACTAATGATTGCAGTAAAGATAAGCACCAGAATCAGTGAACCACCAGACAGCACTTCAACCACCTCGGTCATAATCTGACCAATACCGGTCAATGACACGGTACCCACAATGATACCAGCAGCAGCCGTCGCCACACCGATACCAATCATATTACGCGCGCCGGCAATCAGACCGTCTTTGAGGTCGGTAAAACCTTGCTTCCAAGCGGCTTTATGTTCAGCTTCCTTACGGAAATAGCTAATCAATGGCTTTTGGGTCACCAGAATGAACATCATGACCGTAGACGCCCAGAAAGCTGATAAGCCAGGCGATAAACGCTCTACCATCAGCGTCCAGACCAGAACCGCTACCGGAATAAGGAAGAATAAACCGGTTTTAACGGTAGGACCGGTTTCAGGAAGCTCAACCACCTCTGCATCTGCATCATCAACCTCTAAATCAGGGTATTTGGCCGCATAGCGCACAAGCGCGATATAACCACCGATCAATCCGGCAATGACAACATATGGCGTGAAATCACCCAATGCCGCTTTGATGCCCTCAAGGAAGAACACCATCACACCCGCCACAATCAATAGGCTAGAGATAATCAGCCCCCACGTAATCAAACGCTGCTTAATCGTAGAGGTAATATTCTTTGGCAGTGCCGTCATGTTCTGCTTCAGCGCTTCCAAATGCACAATGTATAGCAGCGCAATGTAAGAGATAAGCGCAGGAACAAGCGCATGCTTGATCACTTCGCGGTAACCAATACCGACATACTCTACCATCAAGAAGGCTGCAGCCCCCATAACAGGTGGCATAATCTGACCATTCACCGAACCAGCTACTTCAACCGCACCGGCTTTCTCAGAGGTAAAGCCCACACGTTTCATGAGTGGAATCGTAAAGGTACCGGTCGTTACAACGTTCGCAATCGATGAACCAGAGATAAACCCTGTCAAACCAGACGCCAATACCGCTGCCTTAGCCGGACCACCACGCAAGTGACCTAACAAAGAGAAGGCAACTTTAATGAAGTAATTACCCGCACCGGCTTTATCGAGCAATGCACCGAAAAGTACGAACAGGAACACAAAGCTGGTAGATACACCAAGCGCGATACCAAACACGCCTTCAGTTGAAAGCCATTGGTGTGATGCCACTTTATTGAAAGACTGGCCTTTATGCATGATCAGTTCTGGCATCCAAGAGGCAGAACCAAAGAAAGTGTAGACCAAGAAGACGACGCCAACGATCATCAACGGCAAACCAAGCGAACGGCGCGCGGCCTCAAGCAACAGCACAACACCTACGCAGGCGACAATAATATCCATATCGGTTGGCAAACCGGGACGTGACGCAAGCTGCTCATAAAAGATGAACAGATACGCAGAACAGAACGTGCCTGCCAGCGCCATAATCCAATCTTGAATTGGGATATACCTACGGGGCGACGTGACAAATGTAGGATAGGCTGTAAATGCCAAGAACATGGCAAACGCTAGGTGAATAGAGCGAGCTTCTGTGTCGTTGAAGATCATGAATCCGACCTCAAACGGGATCGGAGAACTTATCCAAAGCTGAAAGATTGACCATGCAAACGCCGTTGCAACCAGAAGAAAACCAGCAAATCCGTGAGGGTCACGCGCGCCAGCATCACGCTCAATAACTAAGTCTTGAACATCAATATCATCGTTATTCTTAGCAACAGAAGTCTCAGACATACACATCCCATAGATTGTTTACACGTGCAAGATGGCGGGGACGCTAACAATTCGCCATGTTAAATGCAAACAGTTTATGGTGTGCAGCGCAACAGCGCTTACTTCAGCAAACCTGCTTCTTTGTAGTATTTCTCAGCGCCCTTGTGTAGCGGTGCGGTGAGACCATCGCTAACCATCTGAGTTTTATCCAAAGATGCGAACACAAAGTGCAAAGTCTTGAAGCTGTCAAAGTTAGCGAATACCGCTTTGACGATCTGATAAATGACATCTTCATCAACATCTGCAGAGCTCACAAATGTGGCTTTTACGCCAAAGGTCGCAATATCGTCAGGATTACCCGTATACATACCACCCGGAATGATCGCAGGCGCATAGTAAGGATTTTCCTTAATAAGCTTCTCAATCTCAGCACCATCTACATTGATCAGACGCGTTTCACAGGTAGTGGTCACTTCCTGAATAGAGCCATTAGGGTGACCCGCTGCAAAGACCATCGCGTCAATCTTGTTATCGCAAAGCGCTTGCGCTTGCTCAGAAGCTTTCAGCTCAGACACCAGACTAAATACGTCACGGCTCCAGCCCTTGGCCTTCATGACCTCTTCCATAGTCGCGCGCATACCAGAACCTGGGTTACCAATATTCACACGGTGACCTTTCAGATCATCAAATACTTTAATGCCGCTATCTGCACGAGCAACAACGGTGAATGGCTCACTATGCAGGCTGAATAAAGAACGTAGCTTTTTATTTGCGCCCTGATCGGTGAATACACCTTTGCCCATATAGGCATTGTAATGCCAGTCAGACTGAGCCACACCAAGATCTAGCTCACCTTGGCTAATCGCATTGAGGTTGTAAATGGAACCACCCGTTGATTCTACAGAGCAGCGAATACCATGCTCTTTACGGCCACGATTGACCAAACGGCAAATCGCACCACCTGCAGGGTAATACACACCGGTTACACCACCGGTACCAATCGTTACAAATTTGTCTCTCGCTTGCGCTGGCTCAGGCGCCATGCCCATTACAGCGATGATTGCAAACAATCCAGATAGCAGAAAGTGTCTCATAATTTCCCTCAGTTTTCTTATTCTCTGTAGAGTGTACGGTTATGGCGAAACAAATCCTTCGCCTCAAGATATTTTTTTGTACGGTTTAGCGGAAAACGCGATTCATGTAATCGGTCCAGAAGCGCTCTAGCTGGTGCAAGCACGTATTTGTGTCGTGCAACGCATCTTCGTTAGGCTCGCCATCTTGCAGCTCTTCCACATGACGCTCATGCAGCGCATCGATCTTACCGCAAAGCTCAAGGCCTTTATCAGACAGACGCACACGGGTAGAACGCTTATCGTGCGGAGACTTCTCCTGAACCAGATAGTTATTTTCTACCAGCTTCTTCACGTTATACGAAACGTTAGAACCCAGATAGTAACCACGGTTGGTCAATTCGCCTACAGTCAGCTGCTCGCCACTGATATTGTACAGAATAAGAGTTTGTACGTTGTTAATGTCATCGATGTGGTGACGGTCTAATTCCGTCTTAATGACATCTAGAAAACGCCGGTGCAAACGCTCGACCAGCAGAATCGTTTCCATATAAGTCTGTTTCAAAACAACCTCGCTTAGGTTTTTCTATTCAAGCTGGTGTGCCACACTCGCTCCGATTAATCAAGCAGCCGATGCATGCATGAGGGAACTATCGGAGGTAAAGCGTAAGGTCACTTGTGTACCCTTACCCACTTCCGACTCCATTCGTATGCTAGCATTATGTAATTCAACAAGTTTTTTGGTAAGCGGCAGCCCTAGGCCCGTTCCTTCATATTTGCGATCAAGCCCACCATCAACCTGACCGAAAGATTGGAACGCTAGCGAAATATCCTCATCACGCATCCCCATGCCTGTATCACGCACACAGATTGTGAAGTAATTCACATCCGATCCAGACGAATCGACCATGACATCCACATCAACACGTCCACCCTCTTCCGTAAATTTGACCGCGTTAGACATTAAGTTAAGCATAATTTGAATAAAACGAACACGGTCAGCCACAATAAACGGCACATCTTTTGGGAAATGCAAATAGACCTTCACCTCCCCTTCACGTGCACGCTCAGAAAGGATCGAGCTACATTTCTCAATCGCTTCACGAATATCAAAAGGCTCAAATCTTAGTGTCAGCTTACCCGCCTCTGCTTTAGACAAATCGAGAATATCATTGATCACTTCAAGCAAATGCACACCAGAATCATGAATATCTTTACCGTAATCCAGATAGCGGGAATTACCAATCTTGCCAAATAGCTGATTCATAATGATAGATGAAAACCCAATGACGGCATTGAGCGGCGTGCGCAATTCATGACTAATATTCGCCAAGAACTGTGATTTAGCGACACTCGCCGCTTCCGCTGATTCTTTCGCTCGCTCCAGCTCAATATTCTTACGCATTAACCGGCTATCTCGGTCTTCAATATCACTCAACATCGAGTTGAACGATTCCATCAACTGATTCATTTCATAGGAAAAATGCGGATGCTGCTCAATGCGCAGCGAATAATCTTTATAGATAGAGACATGACGCGCCACCTCAGCCAACCTTAAAATAGGAGAAGAGACGTATTTCTGCATGCGCATCGCCAACAAATAACACAGAACAATGACGCCCAGAATAATCAGGAATGAGGTAATAAGCTGTTCACGCAGATACTCTTGCACATGATCAAGATCGGCTTGCAGCAAGATGCGCCCAGCATTCGCCTCTGGCTCAGAATCAGCGATCACAGATTCATCTTCTACATCACCAGCAATCCTCTCTGCCAAGCGAATGAGTCCGCTTCCTTCGCTAGAATAGACCGGAATCTGAACATCTAATACCAAACGCTCACCCTTTGCCGCTTTATCAGAAATGCTTCGACACTTCGCGTCATAGTCACCGACAGTGCTTTGGATGGTATTGCTGAACTGATCATCTGACATATTCACATCAAAGATCGCATTATGCAGGCTGGTATTACCTTTGTGATAATAGGCCGCCAATTCGTATTTTGAGTTATACATACAGACCAAAGCGATATTTTTATCGCGTGATAAGATCGCCAGATTACGAAATGCCTTTCGGCGAATATTGGGAATGTAAATATAATCGAGCAAAGCCGCGTTACGGTCTAATGAGAAAATCGCGACACTATTAAGGTCGGCAACAATACCTCGACGAAGACTCTGATAACCAATGACGGATAAGATAATGGTGGTTAGAACAATCGACACAACGCAAAGGACCATGATCATCATGATCAATTCGCGCTGAATTGATATCCTACCGCCGAACATAGTTGCTTGCCCTTTTATTTTTTTTGAGGCGTGCACGATAGCGTTTAAGAATTAACGAATCGTTAACCACCTCCATCCACATATTACCAAATATTACCTTGGCTTTGCAGTAAATTCTGCTACTTAGCGCGAAATGTGCGGAATAGTTGGTGTAATCGGCAAGTTAAATGCGGCAGAACCTATCATTGATGCCTTAAAAAGGCTTGAATATAGAGGGTATGATTCCGCAGGCATCGCCTGTTCAAATGGCGGAAATTTGGACCTTCGCCGTGCCGAAGGTAAGCTCAAAAATCTTGAATCACTCGTTTCTGATAAACCAATCGATGGCACCACAGGTATCGGCCATACGCGCTGGGCCACTCATGGCGTACCAAGCGAAGCCAACGCCCACCCGCACGCCACCGATAAAGTTGCCGTCGTTCATAATGGCATTATTGAGAACTTCAAATCGCTCAAACAATCATTGGCTAAATCGGGCTACGACTTCAAAAGCCAGACCGACACAGAAGTCATCCCTGCCCTTATCACCCAACACCTCAATGACGGGCTGAAGCCACTTCAGGCCGTACAAAAAACATTGCAGGTGCTAGAAGGTGCGTTCGCACTCGGCATCATCTTCGCAGATGACCCAGACCTTCTCATCGCAGCCCGCCAAGGGTCACCACTCGCCATTGGTTACGGTGACGGCGAAATGTTTATCGGATCAGATGCAATGGCACTCGCCCCATTCACCAGCAAAATCTGTTACCTCGAAGAAGGCGACATTGCCGTTCTCAATAAAAGCTCGGCTTCTATCTATAATTTAGCAGGTGAAGCAGTAGAACGCACGATTACCGCCACCAACCTAACGAGCGCGGCAATTGGCAAAGGCAACTTCAATCACTTCATGCAAAAAGAAATTTTCGAGCAGCCCGTCGTAATCGGTGAGACGTTGAATGTGTACGCAGCTAACGGCCAAATTCACCTGCCCGAATTTCCATTTAAACTCGAAGAGATCGACCAGATATCAATTGTCGCTTGCGGCACCTCTCACTATGCTGGACTCGTTGCCCGCTACTGGATCGAGTCACTGGCGAATGTGCCAACCAATATCGATGTCGCCTCAGAATTCCGCTATCGCGAGCCGATTCTATCGCCAAATGGCCTAACTATTGTGATTTCACAATCGGGTGAAACCGCCGACACTTTGGCCGCTCTCAAATATGCGCAATCTAAGGGGCAATCGACATTAGCAGTCGTCAATGTCGAAGAGAGCAGCATGGCAAAGCAGGCCGATGCGATTCTACCAACACGTGCCGGGCCAGAGATTGGCGTTGCATCCACCAAAGCTTTTACCACCCAACTTACCACCTTGGCTGCTTTTACATTAGCACTCGCAAAGTCTAAGCAAACACTCAGCGAAGATAGAATCCTGCACTTCTGCCATGCACTTGCTGAAGTGCCTGCCAAAGTGTCGGAAATCTTGCATCATGACGAGAAGATTCAGACACTCGCCAAACGCATCGCTCACGCTAAAGACATGCTTTATATCGGACGCGGCACCAGCTTTGCCATCGCCCACGAGGCAGCGCTGAAAATGAAGGAAATCTCCTACATCCATGCGGAAGCTTATGCCGCAGGAGAGATGAAGCACGGCCCTATCGCGCTCATCGATGAAGACATGCCGGTCATCGCCATTGCCCCATCCGATCATCTATTCGAGAAAACCGCATCGAACATTCAAGAAGCAGCAGCCAGAGGCGCGCAGATCATTGCCTTTACCGATGAAAAAGGCGCAAGCGCATTAGGCGATATTATTGATGAGCTGATTAAATTCCCAGCCGTCGATGATTTTGTTGCCCCAATCCTATACACTATTCCCGCGCAATTGCTGGCCTACCACGTTGCGCTTATTAAAGGCACAGACGTTGACCAGCCGAGGAATTTAGCGAAATCCGTTACGGTTGAATAAGAGCCGACCAGTAATTCCAATCGGCATAGTGCGGATAGAGAAGCGCCAGATAAATGGCGACACTTACTGGAATCGATTGCGCTTTGAATGAGCTTAACTGACGCATCAGCACATAAAGCAAAACAGACGCGACACTCGCCACCACCAATTGATTCAGTGGCAAGGTAATACCAATTAACACGCCCAACCAGATATAAGGCGGACATTCAATGGTTTTACCAGTTAACGCCATGGAGCCACGCCAAATAATCGCGCCCACAAAGAGCATCGCAAAACCAGAATAGAAAAAGCCGTAAATACTGCCATCATCAATGACACGCATGATCGCCGCAATGCCGAATAGATAGGTCAGAATGAGAGTGAAGAGTTTGTTCTCGTGATATTCAAGCCCAGCCAGAATCACAAGGAAGACCGCGTAAGTGGTAATCAGAATAAAACCTTCGGAGATGCCAAACAGCAGATAATTCCAGATAAAGATAATACCGCATACGACTTCGATCACCGTATAGCTTGGACGAATCTGCACGCCGCAATATTGGCATTTGCCACGGCTAAACACATAAGACCAAATCGGAAACAGATCCTTGGGCGCGAGCATGGTGCCGCAATCGCCGCAATAAGGATTCTTTTCAAAAGGCGTCTGACCAAATGGCAAACGATAGACCACTGAGGTCGCATAATTGCCAACCGCGGGGCCTAGCGTGAACATCATAATGATGCCAATCGTGGTCTCTAACCAAGGTTCCATACCGCGAATCTTAGCTCGAAAACCTTACCAAAGCACTAATGAAACTAGTTTTTAACGGATGCTGATGGATTCATGAGCGTATCGAGATAACGCCCTTGGAACAATGTCACACCCATTGCCTGACCATAATCAACCGCTTCGCGACTGTCACAACGCGTCAGAATCACGCGATTCACACCACATTCACGAATCTGATCTGCCAGCTCTAGGTTGTGAGCCTGCTGAAGCTCAGTCGTTAGGTTCGCATTCCATTGCAATTTAACCAAGTCAAACCCTAGACGCTTACGGTCAATCTGCATGAAGCTTAAATCGGTCACCCCATCCAGACAGACTCGGTAACCAAGCTTTTGCACCGCATCCTTAGCGACCAAGAATGCCGCCATATCGTTGAAGACATCCGCCAGTTGAATCTCAATGACAATCGAGACTTTCACTGCAGGCTTAATCGACGCATCAAACTCAGCAAAACGGTTAGAAAGCAGCGTGTGAACGTTTAGGTTCAAGCTAATCGGATTATCCAGATAGCGCTTAGGGCTACGCTGAAGCAAATGCAGTACGCGCTCATCAAGCACTTGCGTTAAGTATTTGAACAACCAACGGTTAGAAAGCAAATCAACATCGACACCCAGCATTTTGCGTAAATGCGCAATGTTAATATAAAGCTCGTCAAATACGCGACGCACCATTGTCTCAGGCAGCGCCGCACAAATTGGCTGACGACGAATAACCTTGCTCAAATCCGCATTCTGCAGATCGCGCTCAATGGCAGAAAGACTGGTTGCATTAAAGAATTTAATATCAGACTTGGTCTTATCGACCGCTTTATCTAAATCAAGCGGAGGTAAGCCAACCGCACCCTGATCCTCTTCAACATTAGAGCTTTTATCCATCTTAGCAGGCGCAGCAGCCATGGTCGCAGGATTACTTTGGGCAGAGGATTTGATTTTTTTACCCAGTCGCGCCTTACACACCTTCATGAAGGCATCGTAATTCTCGCCCAGATCAAAGAAGACCGAAAAATTCTCATTCTCTTCACCATCAGGCAGATAGGCCAGCGGGTCATCCATAAACAGATAACGTAGCTGAAACACCATTTTATCAATCAATGGCTTCGTGGCATCTGCCACTAACACAAACATGGTGCCATCTTCACAAATATAGACAGACGCCTCATGGTGATTCACCAGACCGCTGATAATATTGATCGCGATCTTAATCTGAGGCTCGCTTTTATAATGCTCTAAAAGTTGTGAGAAACGGAAGCACACCGCCATCCAGCGATTGCTAACCTCTTGAATATCTACCAACTCCTCAATGAGTTGAATTTCAGCTTCCCTAGTAATTGTTCTCATCGATCTAACCGTCTTATTTTATTCGCCGCACCCTACCCTGAATAGAATGCAAATTACAATGATTTTTGAATATTTTGCTGCTCATTATTCAAGTATTGTGCCAAGGCAAACAACATTCTGAAAAATCGCCATTAACGTATCTTGCGCGCCAGATACGCTTCCACCGATTTAGTGTTAACCGTTCGCTCTGGAAGGCCAACCGGCCCTTCAAAGTCTAGCACCAAGACCGGATAGTTGGTTTGCGCCAATGTCGATAACCCAAATTTGACCGCCACCTTAAGCAGCCATTTGGTTAGATCGACACTACCAGCAATCTCACCCACCGATTCATTGGACCGGAACGCAATACGCGTGGTCTGCGCTTTACCATCTGCCAGATAGGCTGTTCCGTTAATGTTACCGATACGCGTCGCACCTTCATCCAGCGCCAATCGGATGCTGTTTTGTAGCCCTGAGATCGCACGCACCGAGCTAATCGCACGCACGATGGCCGGTAAGTTGAAGTGCTGGACCAACACATTTCGAGCATCAATCGCGATATGGCCGCTAATTTTATTCACCCAATCCATAAAGCTGACACCACTGAAGCGCAATTTGCCACTAAGCGACATCACGCCAGAGATATTCTTGAAATCAACGAAGCTCTTAAACAAGGTCCGCATTTGAGCATTGGCGATATTATAGTTCAGCGTTAGGCCGGGCACGACCTCTGAATCAACCGTCATATCACCTTCAAAGTCACCCGCCCAAATCTGTCCACGCATATCCTCAAACAATAACGTGTAATCTTCTAACTTCACGGTCGAACGGAAATTCGTCATGTCGAAATTAGCGTGGTGAAATTTACGAATGCGTAAATCGATGTGACCATCAAAGTAATGCAGCGGGTAGAGATTGATCGGATTACGAGACCATACCGTGCCATAGAGTGGTTCTTCATTGGGCTGTAGGTCCATCGTATCTCGGAACATATCATCGAGATTCAGATAGGTAATACTCAACTGCCCATCGATAAATGGCCGCTGAATCTTCTCCTGATGCCTTAATTTCAGCTTCCCTTTAATACGCGCACGATCAAGTGACATCTCAATTCCGTTCACCTGGAATTGGTTATCAACAATCATAATCTGCATGCGGGATTTTCGGCCCTTCAAATCCAGAAATTGGTACTCATCCATCTCAAGTGAGATAACAATCTGCCCGTCATAGGATTTCAGCCACTGAAACCAGAATGGGTGATCCTTCTGCTTCTCAGGGTCAAACATCATCGAGCTGTCACCCTGCCACGCCTTCATAAATGGGTCAAAGTCGAGATAGCGTGTCGAGATCGTCGCATCGATCTTGCGTTTGTTTTTGAAGTAGAAATTGATACCACCCGCAATTTGCACGCGGTTGTTAATGAGTAATCGTAGCTCAGAAATCGTCGCCGATTCTGGTCGGACAATCAGGTTAAAACGTGTTCGGTAAAGCTCTAACTGACTAGGCGGGATTTTATCGCTATCAATCTCTAACATCGGCATGATCAGATGAAATTTATTACCATGCCCCTCTACCTGACCGGTAAATTCAAGCCCCTTCACGTCAGACGCAAAACGCCCCAACACAATGATACTGCCACCACCGGGAACAACAGCGCGCGCATCTGACAAAATCAACTCACCACCCATCATCTGCCCCATGATAGATAGGTTAGACATCTGCGCGTTACGGTACGTTAGCTCTTTGCCGCGAAAGACAAAATCCATAATAATCTTGTCGTTCAGCCCTTCTTTAGACGCAAACAAATCATGGGTTAGCAGCCCACGTTGCGAGCCTTCGCCAAATAGCTGGTCCAGATTCATTTTATCGAACCAGACATTCAAATTGGCCGTAGCAGTCGGCTTCGTCATTTTATAGGTGAACGAACCTTTACCAGTGCTCTCACCTAGCTGAAATTCATTGGCATTGATAATCCACTTCGCACCATCTGAATAAGACTCAACCTTTGTGCTGAATGACATGGATTGCTTAGCCAATTCCGACTCGGTCAGCTCATTCATCTCAATTAAAGAGATCGCATGACGCACGTCTCGAATATTCGCATCAATACTGCCTTTATGCTTAAACACATTATCAGCAAGTATCACACGACCTTTATAATCGAGCTTAAACAAGCCGCTGTTAAATTCAGTAGAGCAGTCGGAGTCGATATGGCCGGTATGCTCAAAATTCTTGAATGAGCAAATACCCGCCATCGCATATTGCATGCTACGATGCACCGCCAGCAAATCAGCAGACACCTGATTATGACCAAATGTGATATCGCCATTGATCCCCTTAATATCTTCAACCACCTCTTTGTCGTGGTGAGTAAAGGCAACCACACCGCTGGTGATGCGTATACTCACATGATCGGCATTATCGACCTTACCTTTGTTCTGCTGCAAAAAGCTCCAATTGTTATTGCCATCTGACAAACGCTCCAATTCAACCTTTGGCGCAACAAACTCTACGAGCTTAATCTTGGGGTTATCCGATGAGATCGCTTCAATCCAATCCAAATGAATCACCAATTCATCAGCTTTAAGGAAATAATTCGCGCTAGCATCGGGGTGGTTACGCAAGGCGATGCCATTCACCGTCACCTTTGCGCCAGAGAGAATGCTGATAGACACATCGCCCATAATGAGCGGCAAGCCTGTCAGTGTTTCAAATTTCTTGCTGATACGCTCAGTCACCGCCTGCTTATCGACAAAAGACGGGATAATCATGAGGGCAAGAGCCACAATGGCAATCACACTCCCAATCCCGATCAGTGCATATTTTAATGCCTTAAGATTCACGCAAGCGCTTCCTGTTAGCCTGATATCGATTTATTCATGCTAGGTGTAGCACCCAACGCCAGCAAGGTCTAGACAGATATATGAGGGTGGGAATCAATAACAAACGCTAGATTGCGTCGCGCTCTTCTTCATATTCGTCAATATCATCAACGATATGCAGGTCATCTTCTGCAATCCCATCGATGAACATACCATCTTCTGCATCATCAGAATTCATATCCATCTCAGGGTCTTCATGATGATCTTCAACTTCTTCCAGATGTTCAACATCTGTATCGTCAAAATCATCTAACGATTCAATTTCGCGGACCGCAGGCGCGCCTTCTAATTCTTCTAACGGTTCATCTTGGGCAACGGGCTTGGGTTTTTCAGCCGCCGTCTTTGGGGCTTTTACTTGAATCTTTTTCTCTTCGGGAAATTCGTACCCACATTTAGGGCACACAACCTTGCTAGCCTGCATATCATAGAATTTTGCAGAGCAGTCTGCACAGACATGTTTGGTCCCCAAAGCCTGATTCATTTCGCCCCCTTTTCAAACGTTCGAACCAGTGTTCGCTTGCTATATGCGACTCATGAATATATTACCTTAATGCGTATGACCGGTAAACACAGAATTCCACTTTATTATACTTGATTTATGACTAAAAAACCTTGCGTTGCAACAAGATGCCAACAGCTACACGGCACACTCACTATTCCTGGCGATAAGTCGATTTCGCACAGAGCGTTATTGCTTAGTTCTCAGCGTATTGGCAAGACGACCATTCACGGCTTACTCGAAGGTGAAGATGTATTGCACACCAAGGCTGCGCTGCAACATTTGGGTGTATCCATTTCCAAACAAGATGATTCCTACATCGTGCAGGGTGTCGGTATTGGTGGCTTAAGCGAATCCACCCAGCCACTCGATATGGGTAATAGCGGTACGGCCGCACGCCTGATGATGGGGCTTGTCGCACCCTATCCGTTTCCATCATTCTTTTACGGCGACGATAGCCTGTCTAAACGCCCGATGAAGCGCGTCATCACACCGCTCAGCCAAATGGGTGCTAACGTCATGTCACGCAGCGAGAACCGCCTGCCAATCAGCATCACTGGGCAAAGTGACATGCTACCCATCGAGTATGAACTGCCTGTTGCTTCGGCTCAGGTGAAATCATGCGTGTTGTTAGCGGGCTTGAATATCGCAGGCACCACCACCGTCATCGAGAAACATCCAACCCGCGATCACACCGAACGCATGCTAAACCATTATGGTATTCCGGTGGAAACGGTGGAGCTTGAAAATGGCGCACGCAAAATCAGCATCAACGGCCACGCCAAGCAAAGCGCATCCGATATGGAGCTGCGCGTCCCTGCCGACCCATCATCTGCAGCCTTCCCGATGGTGGCCGCATTGATCGTGCCAGACAGTAACATCACCATGCCAAATATCTGCATGAACGAAACCCGTACCGGCTTGTTCGAGGCACTCAAACGCATGGGCGCTGATATTATAATCACCAATGAGCGCGAAGAAGCAGGCGAACCAGTCGCTGATATTCGTGTCAAATGCTCTAGCTTAAAAGCCGTTGAGCTAGATTCAGACATCGTCCCATCCATGATCGATGAATTCCCAATCCTCGCTGTCGCGGCAGCTTATGCGGAAGGCACCTCACGCTTTAAAGGTCTAGCCGAGCTGCGTGTGAAAGAAAGTGACCGCCTATCCGCTATTCAGCAAGGACTAGAAGTCTGCGGCGTAAACGCCACCATCGAAGGCGATGATCTGATCATCGAAGGTTGCGCCGGAAACATTCCCGGCGGCGGTACCGTCACCACCCATTTCGATCACCGCATAGCCATGTCATTCCTCGTGCTAGGGCTCGTTTCCCAAAAGCCCGTCATCGTCGATGATGCCACCGCCATCAACACCAGCTTCCCAAACTTTATGGAGCTGATGAACAATGCCGGCGCCTTCATCACCGAAGAAAGACGCCGCACCAAAGCCAAACGCGTCAGCATGGGCAGACCGATTGTGATCGCCATCGACGGCCCGGCCGCATCCGGCAAAGGCACGCTCGCGCGCCGTATCGCCGCACGACTAAATCTACCATATCTAGATACTGGCCTGCTCTATCGCGCCGTCGGCATGAAGCTTGTCTATGAAGATAAAGACCCCAACATCAAAGAAGACGCGATTGCAGCGGCTTTATCAATTGATGAGCATGACTTCAGCAACCCAAGACTGCGCCAAGAACGGGTTGGCCAAGCCGCTTCTGTCGTCTCCGCCATGCCAGAGGTGCGCGCTATCCTCCTGAATTATCAGCGTGATTTTGCTAACTCCGAGCGTGGCGCCGTGCTGGATGGCCGCGATATTGGCACCATCGTCTGCCCAGAAGCAGACTTTAAGATCTTTATGACCGCCAGTATCGACACCAGAGCCGACCGCAGGCACCGCCAACTACAAGGCCAGGGCATTGAAGTCGTCTATGAATCGGTTAAAAACGACCTGATAGAACGCGATAAACGCGACTCTGAACGCAAGAATGCACCGCTTGTTGCAGCCGATGATGCACAGAAGATCGACACCACCGATATGAGTGCCGAAGAAGTCTTTGAGCAAGTCCTCGTGAAGCTGGATGAAAAACTAGCATCTAAAGCAGCTTAACATCTTCATTTTTTTCAAAATCAGCCCTTGCTATTGGTGGCGAATGCCCCTATGACTGTGCCACTTTTTATGAACCCTAACCCGTGATAGGCGGAACCCTATTCAATAAAAGGTAAAAGCTATGGTCAAAAATGCTTTGGCACACACACAATTAATCGAAGATTATGAAGCAAATGAAAATTTTGCTGACCTATTCGAAGAATCATTCTCAGACTCACTCACCGAAGGCTCAGTTAGCACTGGTACCGTTGTAGGTGTTCAAAAAGACACCGTTATCATCGATATCGGCCTGAAGTCTGAAGGTCGCATCCCAATGAAAGAATTTGCGCAAGCTGGCGTAGTTCCTGAAATCGTTGTGGGCGACGAGTTCGATGTCTATGTAGAGCGCTTTGAAGATCGCAACGGCGAAGCAGTGCTTAGCCGCGAGAAAGCCCTACGTGAAGAATCTTGGGCTAAACTAGAAGAGAAGTGGAAAAACTCTGAGCGCGTTGAAGGTGTGATCTTCAGCCGCGTTAAAGGTGGTTTCACCGTAGATATCCAGGGCGCGGTAGCATTCCTACCGGGCAGCCAAGTGGATATCCGCCCAATCAAAGATATCTCTCCACTGATGAATGTTCCGCAGCCATTCCAAATCCTGAAAATGGACCGCAAGCGTGGCAACATCGTGGTATCTCGCCGTGCGGTACTTGAAGAGTCTCGCGTTGAAGCACGTAACGAACTTCTGGATAACATCTCAGAAGGTCAGGTGCTTGAAGGTATGGTGAAAAACATCACCGATTACGGTGCGTTCATCGATATGGGCGGCGTAGACGGTCTGCTACACGTTACCGATATCTCTTGGAAGCGTATCAACCACCCATCAGAAGTATTCAGCGTTGGCGATACCATTAAAGTGGTTGTGACCAAGTTCGACGAGAAAACCAAGCGCGTAAGCCTAGGTATGAAGCAACTTGAGTCTAACCCTTGGGAAGGTATCAAAGAGCAGTTCGCTGTGGGTACCCGCTTCAACGGTAAGATCACCAACATCACCGATTACGGTGCATTCGTTGAACTGAAAGACGGTATCGAAGGTCTGGTACACGTATCAGAAATGAGCTGGACCAAGAAAAACGCTCACCCAAGCAAAATCGTCAATGTTGGCGATGAAGTAGAAGTGATTGTTCTGGATATCGATCCTGATAAACACCGCATCAGCCTAGGTATGAAGCAATGTGCTTCTAACCCATGGGAAGCATTTGCTGCTGAAAACCCAGTGGGCAACATCGTGGAAGGTCAAGTTCGCAACATCACCGACTTCGGTCTGTTTGTTGGTCTGGATAACGACATCGACGGTCTGGTTCACCACTCTGACATTAGCTGGAGTGACAATGGTGAAGAAGCAATCCAAAGCTTCAACAAAGGCGACACCGTGAAAGCGAAAGTCCTGCTTGTTGATGTTGAGAAAGAACGTATTTCTCTAGGTATCAAGCAACTGGATGAAAGCGGTGCTTCTGCAGCAGCTGAAACCAGCAGCAGCATGAAGAAGAACCAAGTCGTGACCTGTACCGTATCTGCGGTTCAAAAAGACGGTATCGAAGTGAGCTTCGGTGAAGAAGGTAAAGAAACCACCGCCTTCATCAAGCGCGCTGATCTGTCTCGCGACCGTCAGGAGCAACGCCCTGACCGCTTCGCTGTCGGTGACCGTGTTGACGCGAAAGTCATCTCTACCGATAAGAAAACCGGTAAAGCGAACCTATCGATCAAAGCATACGAAATCGACGAGCACAAACGTGCCATCGAAGAGTATGGTTCAAGCGATAGTGGCGCAAGCCTAGGCGCAATTCTTGGTGCTGCTTTGGAAGAAGCTGGCGGCGCTAAAGAAGAAGCGGCTGAGGAAAAGCCAAAGAAAGCATCAAAAGCGAAAAAAGCTAAAGATGCTGACGCAGCTGAAAGCTCTGACGAGTAATCAGCCCGACATGCAACACGCGATCAAGGAGGTGAATGATGGCCTTAGATGCTGATACCCTTCTTGATCGCATGCATCTCAAACAACAAATCATGCGCTGGCGTACGCTGGCCTTGTTCTTCGCGGTTCTCGCCGTATTATTTCTCGTCGCACGCTACTCTGGCGTAGACACCGTTCAAACCGACCGCATCGCACGCGTCACTGTCAACGGCGTCATCACAGACGACATTAAACGCACCAAATTACTAAATGACCTAGCCGAGAATAGCTCAGTTAAAGCCCTGTTCGTTCATATGGACACGCCAGGCGGCACCGCTTACGGCGGTGAACAGCTCTACCGCACCCTAAAACGCGTATCCGAGAAAAAACCAGTCGTAATCCTGATGCGCACCGTCTGCACCTCTGCTGGTTACATGGCTGCACTTGGCGGCAACAGTATCTTCGCACGCGAAAGCACGATCACCGGTTCTATCGGTGTGATTATGCAGAGCTTCGAAGCAACTGAGCTTGCCGAAACCATCGGCATCAAGCCAGTCATCATCAAATCGGCCGAAAATAAAGCCGTACCCAACCCATTAGAGGTGATGGATGACACCCAGCGCGCGCTGGTTCAGAATATCGTCAATGACTTCAAACGCTTTTTTGTTGATTTAGTCGCAACCGAAAGATCATTGAATGAGTCACAAAAGTCACTCATCTCTGATGGCCGTATTTTTACCGGCACCCAAGCGATCAAAAGCAATCTAATCGATAGTTTTGGCGGCGAAGAAGAAGCGCTAGCGTGGCTTAAAGAGCATCATGAAATTAGTGAAGAAACACCAATCAAGGACGCCAAACCAGATGATGGGCTGCCCGTTTGGCTCTCTCAATTAGAACAAAATATAAAAAATTCATTATTTTCTACGAATAATCCTCTTCTAACGCTTGACGGGCTGCTACTTATTTGGCAACCTGCGCTCCGCTAATTGAAGACACTAACCTATTGTGTAAATAATTAAAAATTACGGGACTTTGAAATGACCAAATCTGAACTCATCCAGCGCTTATCTCAAAAATACCCACACCTGTATCAGCGTGATATCGAGGTGCTGGTAAACACCATTCTGGGTGAAATCTCTACTGCTCTTGCTACTGGCAACCGTGTAGAGCTTCGTGGTTTTGGCGCATTTTCAATCCGTACCCGCGAGCCACGTGCAGCACGTAACCCAAAGAATGGCGAGATCGTCAATATTGGTGAGCGTAAAGCGATTTACTTCCGTACCGGTAAAGAACTGCGCGAACGCATCAATAAAAGCATTGGTGGCGACTCTTCTGCGATCAAATCTGCTTAAGGTGAATCATGCTATCGCTGCTGAAATGGCTATGCATCGCGGCGTTGCTACTCATCTTGGTATTATTTGCTGTCTCTAACCGACACATGGTGGAGCTGACACTCTACCCGCTGCCTTACAAGGTTGAGGTTGCGGCCTATTTCTTCGTGATCTTTTTCTTCCTCGCCGGTTATATCGCCGCTTGGTTTTTAGGGCTTACCAGCCACTTGCGCACCAAAACCAAACTCAAACAATCCAATCGCAAGGTCTCTGCGTTAGAGGAAGAAGTCGACGGCCTGCGTAACAACCTTATCCGATAATTTTGGTTACCATCAAAAATTGCGGGCTAAAAACCCCTGAGGCAATTGACGCCGCAATGACTAGTGGCGCAACGTTTCTGGGATTCATTAGCTTTGAAAAATCTCCGCGGCACGTTGAACCAGCAGATATCGCCTCACTTACCAAAAATCTGCCAACGAATATAAAAACCGTGATGGTTATGGTTAACCCGTCTGATGACGATATCCAAGCGCACATAGATGCATGGACGCCTTCTTATCTGCAATTACATGGCAATGAAACGGTTGAGCGAGTCTTAGAAATTAAAGAGCGATTTAACCTTCCTATCATCAAAGCCTTCGGCATTCATAACGCTGATGATTTGCCCCCCATCAAAGCTTATGAAGAAGTGGCTGATTATTTGCTACTCGACGCGAAAGACGACACGCAGAAAGGCGGCACCGGCAAAGCCTTTGACTGGAATCTTCTCAATGAATTTAACCCTCAATCGCCATGGTTTTTGTCTGGCGGACTCAATGAAGCCAATATCGAAGCGGCCCTTTCTCAGACAGGCGCAAAATTTATTGATGTCTCCTCTGGCATTGAAAGCGAACGTGGGATAAAAGATGTCGCCAAGATCATTGCATTCAACAATAAGGTGAAACACATCTCAGCATGAGCCAGCCACTCAGAAACCAATCTTTCGACGGACCAGACGAGCACGGACATTTCGGTGCATTTGGTGGACGCTATGTCGCAGAAACCCTTATGCCGCTGATTTTAGAAGTGGAGCGCACCTACGAGTCTGTCAAAAATGATCCCGATTTCTTAAAAGAATTAGACCATTTCAACACCCATTACACCGGTCGCCCTAGCCCGCTTTATTTTGCTGAGCGCCTGACCGAACATCTGGGTGGCGCGCAAATCTACTTCAAACGCGACGAGCTGAATCACACGGGCGCACATAAAATCAATAATTGTATCGGCCAGATCTTGCTTGCTAAACGCATGGGCAAAAAACGCATCATCGCTGAAACGGGCGCAGGCCAGCATGGCGTGGCGACAGCCACCGTATGCGCACGCTTTGGTATGGATTGCGTCGTCTATATGGGCGCTAAAGATTGCGAACGGCAAAAACCAAACCTCTTCCGCATGAAATTATTGGGTGCCGAGATTAACCCAGTGAGCGCAGGCGCCGGCACACTTAAAGACGCCATGAACGAAGCGCTACGTGATTGGGTAAGTCATGTTGATGACACGTACTACCTAATCGGAACTGCTGCAGGACCACACCCCTTCCCCGCTATGGTGCGCGACTTCCAAGCGATCATTGGTCGCGAGGTGAAAGAACAAGCCAACAAGATGATCGGCAAGTTGCCCGACCAACTCGTCGCATGTATCGGCGGCGGCAGTAACGCGATTGGGTTGTTCCACTCATTCTTAGAGGATAAAGACGTCAAGCTCACCGGCGTAGAAGCCGCAGGTAAAGGCGTCGATACCGGTGAACACGCAGCATCGCTAACTGCTGGCTCTGCTGGCGTGCTACATGGTAACAAAACCTACCTGCTGCAAGATAATGACGGCCAAATCAAAGACGCCTATTCGATTTCCGCAGGCCTTGATTATCCGGGCATCGGACCGGAGCATGCATGGCTCAAAGAATCAGGCCGCGTGGAGTATGTCAGCGTAACAGACCTAGAAGCACTCGACGCATTCCAGGCCTGCGCCAAACTCGAAGGTATCCTACCCGCCCTAGAGCCAAGCCACGCACTTGCGCATGTCATGAAAATTGCACCAAACCTGCCTAAAGAGCACACCATTGTCATGAATTTATGTGGACGAGGTGACAAAGATATATTCACGCTAGCTGAGGCACTTGGGGTGCAACTATGAACGTACGTTTAGCAAAAAGACTCGCCCATTTAGAGGAAGCTGGCCGCTCAGGATTCGTGCCATTCATTATGGCTGGCGACCCAGATGTAAAGGCCACCGAAAGCATCTTGACGCAACTACCAAGACATGGCGCAGATATTATCGAGCTGGGCATGCCGTTCTCTGACCCGATGGCAGATGGCCCGACCATTCAAGCCGCCGCACAGCGCGCGCTCAAAAACGAATTCAAAACCGATCAGCTTTTCCAACTGATCAAAGATTTCCGTGAAACCGATAATGACACCCCCATTATCTTGATGGGCTATTTCAACACCGTGTTTAAACGTGGTGTGGAGCGCTTTATGCAAGATGCAAGCACTGCGGGTGCAGACGGACTTATCATTGTCGATATCCCGATCGAAGAGCGCGCAGAAATTCAAGAAGCGGCGGCTGAATTTGACATAGACATCATTACGCTCATTGCACCAACATCCCTCGAATCGCGCCTGGAGAAAATGGCCGATTACGCGGAAGGTTTCGTCTATTACATCGCTGTGAAAGGCATTACCGGCGATAAATCGGCAGATATGGGCGAACTTGCCAACGATATCGAAACACTAAGAAAACACATCGCCACCCCCATCGCTGTGGGCTTTGGCATTAAAAGCCGCGAAGACGTCGCCGATGTCGCAAAATGTGCTGATCTCGTCGTGGTTGGCTCGCGTATTGTTCAAGAAATGGAAACGAATGACGACAGCATGGAAGAGCGCGTACTCAATACGTGCAAAGAGCTTTCCTCAGGCGTCCGTAAATAACGCACGACGAATCGACTCCGTACAATAATTAGCAATAATCTCGCTACCGCTGAATGCGATCTCTGCCTCTTTGATGTTCTCTGGGAATACAGGCAGATTATAGACTTTATCCGATGCACGACCATACATTTGCTCACCCGGATCAGGTTCATGCTTCAGGCCATAATCAATACCGACCAATACCGCCCAAATTGCAGCATAAGGGTTCGCATCCGCACCACTCACACGATGCTCAATATGTCGCCACGGCACGACGCTCTCTGGCATACGAAGCGCCACTGTACGGTTATTGCCGCCCCAACTCACCACGCTTGGCACATGGTCTGCACCTGAATGCAGACGATCATATGAATCTTCATGAGGTGCGAAGCACAAAATCATATCATTCATGGTCGCCACCAACCCGCCAAGCGAGCCACGCAAGGCACGCGTCATCTGATCTTCTTTTTTGATATAGAGATATTGCTCATCTGGCGTAATCATATGCACATGAATATGCAGACCATTAAAAACCGTGCGCTCTTCATCGACCTTGATCATCGGATCGAAAAGAACAGTAAATCCGGCCTCTTGAGCAACATTACCAACCAATGCTTTGAGACGCTCAACCTCACAAGCAGCTTGCCACGGCTCGGTCTGGCGCAGGCGAAACTCATATTGCCCTTTCGCATTCTCAAGACCAATACTCTCTAAAGATACCTCTACATCCTTACATCGTGCGCCAAGCCCTTCCCAAAAGGCATCATTCGGCTGATCATCGCCGGGAATATAGCATTCAAGCTCGCCGGCCACGCGAAAACGTGCGCCGTCATATTCTTTGGCAACACCGTCTACGATATCACGGTAAGATTCAGCCCAGACTTTTTCAGAATCCATGACGAGCTAGATTACGGAATCAATCCATTCAACAAGCTGGCTTTTAGGAACCGAGCCAACTTTGGTTGCCACCGCTTCACCATCTTTAAATAAAATCATGGTTGGAATACCGCGCACACCATACTGTGTTGGAGATTCTGGGTTCTCATCGATATTCACTTTAGCGATGGTCAGCTTATCGCCCATTTCATCGGCAACCTGATCAAGAATTGGCGATAATTGCTTACAAGGACCGCACCATTCCGCCCAAAAATCAACCAATACAGGACCAGATGATTTCAATACTTTAGATTCGAATTCTTCGTCTTTCACATGGGTGCTAGGCATAATATCCTCTTATCTGTTTGTCGCTTTCATAAGAAGTTAGGTCTGCTTTAGGTAAGAGTCAAGACTCTCAAGCGTTTCATCAATAGCCGATTGTGGAATATCCATCCATTGCGCTCCCGCCGTCCAGACCAATGCACATTGAATCTCGCGATCTGGGTATAATGATCGCAACAGCACGTCATACATGGCAAGCTGCCGAAGATATAAACCATCCACCGCTTCAACTGAATCAGGTATGTTGCGGTTACTTTTAAAATCGGCAACAATTAAGCGATCAGGTAACACCACCAACTTATCGATTTGCCCAGAGATCGGATAGTAGGTTCCATCTTTAGCTTTATACTTCCCGACCAAAGACACTTCAGAATGTGCCTCCACACCAAATAAAACACTACATTCATCTGACTGCCATGTCGTCATCACCTCATCGACAATTGCATCGCAATGATGCTTCACTTCATCTTCTGCCCATTGGTTAGCCAGAAACAATAGATCATCTTTTGAAATGCTCTGTTCCGTAGAAGGCAACCATTGCAACAATCGGTGCGTTAAATTCCCTCTGGCAATCGCCAATGCACTACCACTGCCATCTCCATCATAAACCTTCTCTTCACTCGGCCCAATTTTAGATGGGGAGATAATCTTGATAGGCTCCCAGATGGGAACAGAAGCCCCCCACCAATCAGGCGGGTCGGATAATTCTCGCTCAGCAGACTCATCATCAATCTTCACTTCAGCAGTTTGTGCATGGGTAATACGCAAATGCCCCTCTTCAACCGACTGGCAGTCGGGGTGCGCTTTTACAGCAGAATGAATATAGCTGTACCACGCACTATCGGAGACATTTTTTCCTCTTAAATAGCCATAGATATACAACTCACTCTCAGCACGTGTCAGCGCCACATATAAAAGTCGTTTTGACTCTTCCTCCTGCAGCTCCGCATCATCTTTTTTAATGCCAGATAAGCACGCAGATTTAGCACCAACAGGCGGTACAATCGGGAAGAACTCATCCGCATGACGTACCCACCAAATGGACTGGTTCTTTTGGCGAACCGTGCGCGTTGTATCAGGAAGCATTACAATGGGCGCTTGCAATCCTTTAGCGCCGTGCACCGTCATCACTCGAACCGTATTGCTGGATTGCTCTAGCTCGCGCTTAATATCCTGATCACTAGCGCGCAGCCACTTCATAAATAAAGGCATCATTGGTTGATGCGCTTCTTCAAATAACACCGCCTGGCTAAGCAACTCATCAAACAGGTCTTCGACCTCATCACCAAGATAGGTTTTACAGGCAGCCATGCCGCCTTGATCTCGCAACATCCAATCAATCCATGCAAAGGGCACATCATGTAAACAACGCGACTTCATCTCCAGCAAACGCGCTGACACCTCTTTCTTTTCATGTTGGAGTGTGTGCCACAGACTCACATCGCCACGATGCGCAGCTAGCTTGTATAAATCGTCTTCACTGAATTGAAACCACGGCCCTTTAAGCACCGTTGCCAGCTTCAGGGAGTCTTGTGGTAGCAGCGACCATTCTGCAACCGCGAGTAAATCTTTCACCGCAATGTGATCATTCAGCTTAAGCCGGTCGCCTCCTGCCACCGGCACACCATGTTTTCTAAGCGCGCTGATAAGCAATGCCGCCAGAGGGTTGCGCTGTTGAAGCAAAATCAGAATATCGGATGGCTTTACAGGACGGCCTTTAGCTTCCAAGATTCGTTCATTATCCAGCCATGATCTAATATCAACCGCGATCTGATCGGCAAGCTCTGCCGCCACATGCAACGAGTCGTGCAACGGCTTTTCCAGCTCCGTGTAAAGAGGCACATCAGTCGCCTCCTGAAATTTCACAGGGAAAATCTCTACATGCCCCGCACGCCCCACATGATGCACTTCATGGTGAATCGGTTTATCATCTTGCGTTTTAAAACCACACTGATCCGCCACATGATCGACAATATCTAAGATAGCCGCACTTGAGCGAAACGAGCGATCCAGACTCCGTACATTAAAGGCTTTGCCATGTTCCTTATGAAAACTGGAATACACATTACGCCATAACTTAAAGCCCTTCGGGTCGGCGCCTTGAAACCGGTAAATCGATTGCTTCTCATCGCCAACCACAAACAAGCTGCGCCGTCCGCTTTCATCCACCGATTTATCAAATAGCTCTTTGACCAAGGCAAACACCAACGCCCATTGATCGGGCGCCGTATCTTGCGCTTCATCAACCAGAAAATGAGTTAGCTTCTGGTCTAGCTTCTCTAATACCCAACTCGAAATGCCCTCTTGCTCTAACAAAGATTGAGCATGCACGATAATGTCATCATAACTCATCGCGCCACGCTGGATTTTTAGTTGCTCAAACAAACTCAACAGCCCGCTCGCCACATAGGTCGCCGACACGCTAAACTGCGCCACCTGTAACGTTTGAAGCGATTGGAAGAAACGCACGCTACGAGCTAATTCATCTTCAATGAATGTCAGCAAATCGGGATGAGATTCACGAAATGCCTTCAATGCGATGCTGTTCACCTTATATGGCTCGCCTTTATCAGTCAGCCATGCCGAAACATACTCTAATGTAGCCCCTTCACTTTGGTCACTTTGCAGCCATACCCGAATAGAAGCGGCAAGCTTTTCGCCAGACTTACCAATCAGCTTATCTGCAAGCTCTGTAAGTCTCTGCCCATCACTGTAATCACTGTAATCGCGAAGCAGAACATCCGCCGATATAGACGCATCAGCATCTAGCGCCTGATAGATGTTTTCTGAAATAGTATCCAGTGACGGTTCTGCGCCAAATAAATACCTAAATCGCTTATGGGCACGACAGATACTATCCAGCAAATCATTCAACCCCTGATCGCTTAAACCAGTCGCCAAATCTAAAAATGCCGCCTTCAACACTTTATCGCAGTGCGCATCACCGATTTGCTCAATGAGGTATTGCTTTGCTTCTTGCAGAAGTTCCGCCTCGGTACGGTCATCCATCAGATTGGCATGCGGCATAATGCCAGCCTCAACCGGAAATTTACCCAACAGTGACTGGCAGAATGCGTGAATCGTCTGAATACGCACGCCATACGCATCATCCAGCAACTCACATAGCAATTGACGCGCACGTGCTCTTTCCGAATCACTCGGAGGCTGCCCCAGTAACTCTTTGAGTTCTTTCTCAAGCGCCACATCGCTGCACATTGTCCAATCGGAGAGTTTGTTGCGCAAACGATGCTGCATTTCAGCGGCAGCCGCTTTGGTATAGGTAATACAGAGTATCGAAGACGGCTCATCGCCGCGAAGTAGAATCCGCATCACACGATCAATCAACACCTTGGTTTTACCGGTTCCAGCATGAGCTGAGAGCCAAACAGAGTGATCAGGATTCGCCGCTAATTGTTGTGATTCGGTCATGCACAGACAGTAGCGAGTAAACTAGATAAAATACCAGCTAAATCTGCGATAAATCTCCCATAAATTGATCTGAAACTTAAAAAATCGTTAATGCTGCTTCGCTATACTCCTAATCAAGACACAAAGGAGAAGAATATGTTTATACAGGCGGCACCCGATTTACAGCAGGATGGTAATTTACTGTTCTTGCCATCGCTCTTTCACGAGACCATTGAAATGATCATGGAGTCTTATGAATATTTTGAAGAGCATGAGCAGCTAGACCCAAATAGCATTCCGCCATTCTTACAGTCTATTTACTCGACTGAGATGTCGCGCATCACCATGCGCCTAACCAGTGTAATGGCGTGGTTAATGGCTCGCAAGGCCGTATCGACCGGCCAAATCACAGCTGAAGAAGCTGAATCAGAGTATGCGCTGGATGATAATGAGTTTTGCCTGAATCATAATCACGAGCTAACCGACATTGTGCCATATCAAATGAACGATTTGCTAGTGAGAAGCCATGCAATTTACCTGCGCATCTGGAGGCTAAATCAGCAGACTTACCCGCAGCTAGCTAAGGTCGCACACTAGACTAGTCATCAAGCAACCAAACATCGCTTCGCGCCAAGTGACCATAGTCGCTGTGGCGCGATGCATATTTAGGCACCAGCGATGCGTAATAAGGCCAAGACTGCACATAAAATCGCTCAATCACACTCTCAATCACACCTCTATATGACGCAACCACTTCCGCATCGGTTGATTGCATTTGCGGCTTCGTATGCCCTGCCCCCATTTTCCAATACGCAACCTCGCGCACCTCATCTTGGCTATATTTCCCATCCATCTGCACCATGAGCGCACTAAGTGGCAATTGAGCGGCATAACCATATTTCACTGCCTTAGGCTCAGGCGCACTCCCGCTTTTATAATCAATAATGCTAAATTGTTGGTCGTTATGCTCCAAACGATCCATGCACCCACGTATATACAGATTCACCCCTGCATGCTCAAAATGCCCCTCTATCTCCTCTTCTGCTAGCACATGAGGCATCGTCTCTCGGCGTACACGCTCATTCTCCACCACCCAATCAGATAGCTGCATCATGCGTGGCTGCCAAACCTGTCGCATAGAGTCTGTCACCTCGCATTCATCGAATGCCATGCGCAACATTTCTTCAAAGACCGCTGAATGTATCACAGACGCATCATCATTTACCCTCTTCACAAATAACTCTAACGCTTTGTGAAGCACCTTCCCCATATCCGCAGCGCCTAATTCTTGGTCGAGATCATCTAATGCCGAAAGATTGAGAATATATTTAGCGTAGATGCTGTATGGATCACTGAGCAAATGATCAAACTGTGTGATCGGCAATGAAGTCGGACGATCACTAATCGGTGGATTCGGTGCAGGCGCTAATGTCTCTTTGCGCTCATCGACATTCCCATCCTGACGCAACCAATCGACATATTCTGTGCTGAGCGTTTTCTCTCCCAACATAGCATCCAAACGCACCAACCAACGCGAGGCAATCGTCTCAGCGCCAGCTTTACGAAGGCTGCGTGTTACATACACATCGCTATGGCAGGCAAGCGTAATCCAGTCATGTGCTTCCAAGCCAATATGCGCCTGCACATCTGGCAAACCAACCTGCTTGCGAAGCGGAGCATTTAGCCACGGCGAATCAGCCACCGCACTCGGCCATTCCCCCTCATTCAAACCTGACAGAATGATACGGTCAAAACCAAGCAATCGCGCCTCAACAGGCGACATAATCTGTACAGGCGCATCCTTAGGGCTTTCTGGGAAATAACGGCACTGACGCCATAGCCGCTTCACTATTGCCTGATATTGCGATAGCGATTGCACTCGCAACCCCGCCCCTATCTCTGATAGCGGGTCAAACAGCTCTGCTAACATTGCCTTGTCAGAAACCAAGGCATCGACTGCTTTGCGATGCAGCTTAATATGCTCTGATAACGAATGACTGCCACCTGATTGCTTCAATTGCTGAAGCATTTGGCTAAGCGCCATTAGCTTCTGCTTCACCTCAGCATCAGCATTCTCCGTGATCGATTTAAGAAACGCGCTCACGCTTGGTTGCTTTGGCTTTCTTCTTAAATCAAATTCCCACTTCTCAATCATTGCCTGCTGAGCTTCAGAATCATCCATTAACCATAATAGTGGATGCTTGAGTAACGCAAAAAGCGGTACAAAACGATGCGGTTGCATCGCTGCATCTAGCATTAGCATTGCCAAACTGCAAAGCGGATGCGCCAACATATGTTTAGCTTGCGCATTATTGGCAACCACACCAATTTCAGCTAAACGTAGCTCTAAATGCCTGGCCATTTGTGCGTCATGCGAAATCACACCCACACGCTTTCTCTGATGCAACGCTTCTTTAATAAGCGATACAACCACCGCCACTTCTTCAAACTCATGACGCGCTTCAATGCGTTTCAACGTCAATGCACTAACATCAGGTTTGCTTTCTCGCCACATCTGTACCGACACAGCGGGAACACAACTATCCATAAGAATCCGCGCATCATCATAGGTCGTCCCCGTATCTGAATGATTGTCCAACAACTGCACGGATTGTCGTTCTATCTGAAGAGATTCAAGCAAATGCTTCACGTGATACTGCGGGTGCGATGGGCTGACATGCTCCCATGTTTCAGCGCCCATATTAATGTCTAACCCCGGCAGAATAATGCGCCCATCTGGCAAATCACGAATAATAGAGAGAAGCTGCGCCGTTGGTTTCTGAGTCCCCATCGAGCCTGCCGCAATCACCGGTACATCAGGTGGATATTTCGCCCAGACATCGGCCAGCATCCCCATCCAGATATTGCGTCTGGCATATTGGCTGATCACCCCTTCGCGGTCACAATAATCCGGCCACCAACGCATGATGAACTTCAGCACCTCTAGCTGACGCTGCCAATGTTCTGCAAATTGTGATGGCGCCAGACGCAACACATCCTCAAACGGCACCGCCTCGCGCTCGCATTCACTCATAAACGCCACAATGTCCTCGGCCATGCGCAGGCATTGCTCTTCATTCATTTCATCTTTGAGCTGATCAAAACGATGTTTGTTTTCGTATAACTGCTCAGTTATCGCCAAGAGCTGCTTCGTCTTAGAAATAACAGGCCGCATGCTCTGATACGCCTCAAGCACCGCCTGGTCATTGCGCATCACGGCTTGAATCAATGTTTCATCGGCATCAACATCCGCGATTGGATGAAGCTGCGGGATAAGTATCGGGGCACCTTCAGCACGTTTTAGAAATACATGCTTCATTTCTTCTGCCGCACGGCGGGTTGGCAGCAATAAAATCACGCACGACAGGCCAATCGGATCGCCCGCAAACTCCGATAGAAGCGTATCGGCAATAATCGATAGCATCGGTTTTTCAATGGGAGTTGTAAAAATTGACGGTTTTTCGGCCATAATCGCGATTTTAGTAAAAAATTAATGCCTGATTAGGTATATCTAAAAGAAAAACGATTTTTCGTACAGGGAAAGCTATGTCAGATCAGGACAACGAGGAATTTGAAGAAGATCCTATCACGGGTGAAAAAACGCCTGTGAAGCCTGCTGAAAAGTCAGAAGCAGAACGCCAGCTGACACCCGAAGATATCGCCAAAGTCGCAGCCGAAAAGGCCGATAAAGAACGCTTAGCCGCAGCCAAAGCCGCAGCTGGCGAAAAACCACCGCACGAAGTACAGCCAGAACAGCCTCTCGTTGATGAAAACGACGATGAAGGGGTCATTAAGGTCGATTCCGATGCGCGCGGACTCAGCCCAGAAGAAGTATCCGAGCGCACCCGAACAGCAAACACCGCCAAAATCTCCAAAGGTGTATTCGGTACACCAGAAGATATTGACGAAAGTAGTATCTCAATGGAGCTTACCTATATCTGGGCGGCGCACATTCAAGTGGGCCTGAAGGGTAAGATGTGCCTGTTCACACCAGAGAATCAATATCCGTGGCGCGCCGTCGATGGCGGCTTGTGTTTCTGGTTCGGACCAGACGAAATCGAATTCGCGATTGAGAAAATCAAAGAATATTATAATGGCGGCGTTCTGCCCAACACCCCGCTCCTGCTTAACCCGATTGTTCACCATATGTCGCGTGACGGTACCGCCAAGCCGATTGGTTCGGGCATTATGTGGTGTACCGCATTGGCGCTAGGTGTAGACACACTCTCAGAAGAAGCCGTCGACCGTATCGACGAGCTGGGCGTGTTCTATGATTATTTCGAGCGCGTCGATAACAAAAAAGCCGGTCTGAAAGTATTGGCTTTCTCGGATCGCTATATGCAATCGATGCCAGATGGTATTCAGCTAGAAACCAACAAGGCATTCTACGAGCTCATCGGCCTGGATGCGCCGCTTTACTACCCATACTACCTGCTATCGAGTGTGAAATATTTGTCGCTACACGGCCTGTTCCACCACTCTAACTCGGCATTGCTCATGCCTTCTATGGGCACCACCCTGCCAGCGGTCATCTATGAAGATGAGAAGAAGCTGAAAGAGCAGGAAGAATATTACGAAAAAATTCGCCAAGAGAAACGTCGTGGCTTCCGCTATGACGACGAGAACATTCAGGATTTCGTGCTCGAGCGCCAGATGGACCCTCGCCTAATCCTCGATGCGCGCTTCTGCTGGAATAACTACGACCGCATTCATACGCTATATAAGAAATGGGGTCGCAACCCGAAACATGTCCCTCACAATAACCGCTTTTACGATCTGTGTGCCCGTGATCTGATGCTATTCGATGCTACCGGCCCAATGCGTAAAGGCGCGGATGAATCATTCGAATTCTTAGTACCGGGCTTACTGCCGCGTGGTGCCATTACCATTCTGGCCGCATCTGGTGGTTGCGGTAAGAGTTCGATCGCGCATGAATTGTGTATTTACTGTGCAACCGACTATCACCCAGAAGAACAAAAACCATTCTGGCTTGGTCAGCCGGTAAACACCCATGTCGCCGCCGATGGTATTTGCGTCTATTTCTCTGGTGAGGACGGACCTGCCATTATTAACGCCCGTGCTGAACTATACGACCCAGAAAATCGCGCACAACGCCTACAGTTCCACCGAGCTGATTTTGGGTCAGAAGAAGTATCCTTCGCACAATTCATTACCGACCGACTCATGAATATGCCGAATATTCCGCTGCTCGTCGTTGACCCGGCGCGTAAATATCTCGATGGTGACGAGGAAGACTCAGAAGTGGTAAACGAATTTTTCTTCGCCCTTGAAGAATTAGCAATGACCAAAAACTGCGCCGTTGTGGTCGTACACCACTTGAAAAAAGGTGCGAAACCAAAATCGATTCCGGAAGTACTCGATGAGCTACGTGGTTCGCAGGTATTCATTGACCGTGCACGTGTGGTCTTGGGCATGTTCCGCGAAGGTATTCATACCATTGTGGGGCTAGCGAAAAACAACATTCCACCGAGCTTGGGTATGGTCACGGAAGAACGTGTATTCGTTCGAAACCCTAAAACCCTAAAACTAATGTGGTTACCGGGGGAAGATGGTGTGCGCCGTGATACGCTCACGCAAGAACAGCTCGATCAGATGGAATATGAATCCTTCAAACGTCAGGTCGATGCGGCTAAAGATGGCGGGCACCTAACCGCTGAGAATGAAGAAGAATACGTGCCACCATCACTTCGCGATGATTAAGGCTTACGCCGCCTCACCGCCATCCTCGATCAACTTCTCCACCTGATACTCAACCTGTGTAGGGTATGCAATCTCTGCTCCATGAGCATCAATAATAGCTGCAATTTTCAATAGCACATCTTGCTTCACTGCGTGGAATTTTATCCAATCCGTCGTATGGGTGAAGGTATAAACAAAGAAATCACAAGATGAGCTATTAAACGCGTCAAAGAAAACGATAAGCGTCTGTGATTCATCAATCTCATGATGCTCATTAAGCATCGTGCGCACATCATCGGTAATGGCTTTCATCACCCCGATATCATCGTAGCGAATACCAATCGTCTCATAAATACGGCGATGTGACATACGTGACGGGTTCTCAACAGAGATAGTCGTAAACACCGCATTGGGAACATATAGCGGACGTTTATCGAAGGTACGAATGGTTGTCATGCGCCAACCAATCTCTTCCACTATTCCTTCAATATTTTGATCAGGAGAGCGAATCCAATCGCCTACCTTAAATGGCTTATCGAAATAAATAATCAGCGCGCCAAAAAAGTTCGCCAGCATATCTTTAGCGGCAAAACCTACGGCTAAACCACCGATACCACCAAACGCCAACACACCACTGACACTAACACCCAGAGTTTGCAGGGCGATCAGTCCGGCACTCACAATAATCGAAATCTTAAGCAGCTTGGTAACAGCATGAATAGTAGTAATATCATAGCTTTGCCCCTTCTGACGGCGTGAGCTAACGTAATACTCACTCCCACGCGCAATAAAGCGAACCACCGTCCATGCAATTGCCCATACAATGGCAATATCACGCAATGGCTTCACTAAGCTTAGAATATCCTCATTCGCTTCCGACACTAACGTGTTCGCCGCTAAAGAGATACCAACCACCCAGATAATAAGCTTCACCGGCTTACGCATAGCAAGCAGTAAAATATCATCCCACTCTGTCTTGGTGCGCTCTAATCGGTGAGCAGCAAAACGAATCAACAAGCTTGATAAAATACTCGCAACCGCAGTAAGCAGCAGAATCGCAAAAATCACGAACATCCAGTTATAATCTTTAGAGGGTAAAAATAAGAGACCAATCGCTTCTAATTCTGAAACAAAGTCTTTGAGCAATGTATATTCCATTAAAATCGGTCCTTATATTTTCTAAGTGCGACAAACACTTCTTCATCACTGGCATCAGGCATTTGCAGTTGTGTACGAATTTGTGACTCATAGCACCGCAAAAAAGGATTGGCAGCTTTTTCATCCGCCAATGTGGTTGGAATAGATGGCTCACCATTTTGGCGGCGCTCTTTTGCTCGCGCCACATAGGCGTCGCGTGCATCATTTTTCGGCTCTACAGCACGAGAGAATCTGGCATTCGCCAACGTATATTCATGTGCTGAATAGACAATCGTATCATCGGGCAATGCTGCCAGCTTTTGTAAGCTTTGGTGCAATTGTTGTGGCGTTCCTTCAAATACACGCCCGCAACCCAGTGCAAATAACGTATCACCGCTAAACAAAGCCTTGTCATTGGCAAAGTGATAGGCGATATGCCCCGTCACATGCCCCGGAATAAAAAGAATCTCAGCTTTAGAAGCTCCAAGGGAAAACACATCGCCTTCATCCAGCTCAATATCAATCAGAGGAATACGCTGCGCATCATGCGCATACCCTACAATCTGGCAACCGGTTAAATCTTTAAGCGTCTCATTCCCATTGGTATGATCCCAATGATGATGTGTGTTTAAGATGTAATCGAGCTTCAGCCCAAGATGACCAAGCGCACTCATCACGCCATCACTTTCGCTTGGGTCAATGACCGCCGTTATATTCTGCTCAGACTCATGAAGAATGAAATTATAATTATCATTCACATGCAGCATATCGACGATGTGAACCTCTAAACTCATCTAATAGCCTCTTTATAAGAGCTAGAAATCACACGCTCGCTCTCCGCGCATAATGCCTTACGTGACTCATAATCAACCATTTTAAGTGGCTCGTGAAATTCAATCGTCGCATGAATGCTTCGCTTATTAAGCAGCGCAAAGAGATGCGGCACCAATAGCGTATCGTCAAACCACGCCACATCTTTTCTCCCCTCATCATCCAGCACTTTGCCATTAACATGAGAGTACACAATGGTCGCAGGCTGAACCATCAGCGCGTCTTGCCCTTCGGCAATACTGAAAAAACCGCTCTTGAATGGCTTAATCTCTGATCCGTCATTGGTTGTCCCCTCAGGGAACAAACAAATAACACGCCCTTTTGCTAAGCCTTCTTCAATGCGCGCGCGGGTTTGAATCATCTTGCTCGCCTTACGTTCTACAAAGACACAGCCCGCAAGCACGCAGCAAAACCCAATGACCGGCCATGAGCGAATATCACTCTTTGGTGTGAATGACACTGGCACTTGCGAAGCCAATGTGAAAATATCAAGATAACTACAATGGTTAGTCACTAACATTATGGGACGGTGACTAGACAGCCGCCCTTTAAGCTCAATCTTTAGTCCGATGATAGCGTTTAAACCTTTAAACACCCAGATCACCATAAATTTACGCAGTGCCTCAAGACCAAACACAGTGGCAAACGCACCGGGAATAACCAGCAAGAACAACCAGACCACCATGACTAGCAGCTTCAACACTGCACGCATGCGCGCCTACCCCGCCTCTTCTGGCGTATAACGTTGGGAATATTTATCGGCCACCATATCGGTCTGCACCATAATGCCAACATCCGTCGTGTTATATGCATTATCGATAACAGCACCATCGCCGACATAACCATTCAGACGCAGATAACCTTTGATGAGTGCCGGCATGCCGTTCAGCGCTTGCCTCAAATCAATCTGATCTTTAGGAATCAAATTCATATCAACATATAAATCCGGCAAGGCCGTTAGACGAATGGCCTCTGGTGCCAGATGGTTATGATAGAGATAGGACAGTGAAAGCTTATGCTCTTCAGGGTCAGCGCCTGTAAAGCTCGCACAACCAAACATCAACTTTACGCCATGAAGCGTCACATAGGCGCCGATGCCTCGCCATAACAGCGTCATCACCGCACGGTTACGATAGGCAGCATCCACACATGAACGGCCCAACTCCATAATCTCGCCTTCAATGCGCTTTACAGCCGAGACATCATATTCACTTTCCGTGTAAAAACGGCCCAGCTTTTCCATGACACTCTTTCGCAGCAAACGATAGGTACCCACGACAGCCTCTTCGCCACTCTTATCGCTATCGATCACCAGCAAATGGTCGCAATATTGATCAAATTCATCAAAGTCGCGCTCTTGCTGTTGAATAACCGCAGACGCTTTACCACCCATCTCTAAACAGAAGATGCGGTAGCGCAGCTTTTGCGAAGCTGTAATCTCAGCTTCATCAATAGCTAAGCGAACAGTTAAGTTGCCAGCAACAATGGGGGGAAAGCCCGTATTGGAATCAGACATTCAGTTCACGTCTTACTTAGGTTTGTCGAGCGGCACACAATACAACTCTAATCGATGGTCTACAAGCTTGTATCCGTGTTCTTTCGCTACTTTTTCCTGAAGGCGCTCAATCTCTTCATTAGTGAATTCAATCACACGCCCAGAACGCATATCAATTAAATGGTCGTGATGCTCATTGCCCGCCTCTTCATAGCGTGCTTTACCATCACCAAAATCATGTTTTTCAATAATCCCGGCTTCTTCGAACAATCGGACGGTACGATACACCGTCGCAATACTCACACGCTCATCTACCTTGGCGGCACGCTCATGCAATGTTTCAACATCGGGATGATCATCGGAGTCAGACAGTACGCGGGCGATAATGCGGCGCTGATCCGTCATCTTCAAACCCATATCAATACATTTTTGCTCTAAAGGCATTCTGTCCTCACTCATGCGGCTAATGTACTAGACTAGAAGTGAAATGCAACCACTGCCCCCCATGGGTAGAATAAATCAGAGTATAACGCTCAGTTAAACCAATAATATTGATGAAATTCATGGTGTAAGAGCACTTTCTTTGCATTGAAGATGAATATTGCATTGACCTTTGCCAAAAAGCGCATTAATGAATTGGTTAACAAACATTAACAAATTCGGATATGGCAATGTCACAAACGATAAAAAAAGAAGCTCTAGTAGATGCAACCGCTCAAGTGGTAAGCGCTATGGTAAACCAAAAACCAATGAAATCGTCTGAGCTGGCAGAGGCAATCCAGAATGTCTATCGCACCTTCGCCGCGCTTACACCGGCAGAAGACCATAACGTTAAAGTGATGAATGCCGAAGGCAAGACCGCCGAAGTGAATATCGATGAGTCTGTCCAGCCCGATTACATCATCTGCCTGGAAGATGGTAAAAAGCTGAAAATGCTGAAGCGCTACCTAAAGACGAACTATGGCATGAGCCCTGAAGAATATCGCAAGCGCTGGAACCTGCCATCAAATTACCCGATGGTAGCACCAGAATATGCGAAACGTCGTAGCATGCTGGCGAAGAAGATTGGTCTTGGTAAGCAAGAGCGCGCGCATACGCCGCGCAATCACGTGAGCGACATCGTCTTTCACGCGTAATTAGAAATCAATATCCCAGCTATTGCTTGTCTTAGGCTTATTCAGCTCTTCAAGACGCGATGGGTCGAACTTCTCGAATTTAGTATCATACAGAGCCTTTGGCATCCATGTCGCCAAACCCGGCGCAAATGATAATGCAGCCAACATCACCACCTGAATCCCCACAAACGGCAACACACCTCTGTAGATATCCATCGTCTTCACCTCTTTGCTCGCCACACCACGCAAATAGAACAGCGAGAAACCAAATGGCGGCGTTAGAAATGAGGTCTGCAAATTAATCGCCATCAT
>JALEGK010000026.1 GCA_022763105.1 Rickettsiales bacterium
CCCCAAGCCGAAATGTCCTGAGCATTTATTGCTCAGCCACTCGGTAAGTATTGATATATCGGGTGGGTAGCCTCCCTGTTATGCTTGCCGGATAGACGATTCGTCTGATCCGGCATTTTTTTACATAACGTTAGGCCGCTTGGGCTTGGCTTAACTTGCCGCACGCTTCTGCGATACGCGCGCACGCCTTCTCTAGATTTTCATCAGACGTCGCATAAGAGATACGGAAGAAACCATCCATACCAAACGCACTACCCGCAACAGACGCACATAGCGCCTCTTCAAGCAGGTAACCCGTAAAGTCGATGCTGTCTTTAATCACATCACCATTTGGTGCTTTCTTACCCAGCAATGCGCTGCAATCCGGGAACACATAGAACGCACCATTTGGCATTGCACAGCTAATGCCATCAATGGCATTCAGGCGCTCTACCACCAAATTACGGCGACGCTCAAAAGTTGGGACCCATTCTTTCAAGAAATCATGGCTGCCATTTAGCGCTTCAACCGTCGCGGCCTGAGAGATAGAACATGCATTAGAGGTCGAGTGCGACTGAATGCTCGCAATCTGCTTCATCAGCGCAGTCGGTCCAGCACCGTAACCAATACGCCACCCAGTCATGGCATATGCCTTAGACACACCATTCACTGTCATCACACGGTCAAACAATTTAGGCTCTACTTCCGCGATGGTCGCAAATTCAAAATCGTCATAAACGAGGAATTCATAAATATCATCCGACATAATCATGACATGCGGATGCTTCAGCAGCACGTCTGCCAACGCGCGCAGCTCTGCTTTGGTGTAACCGGCACCCGTTGGATTCGATGGCGAGTTCAAAATCAGCCACTTGGTCTTAGGTGTAATCGCCGCATCTAGTGCTTCTGGCTGCAATTTAAAGCCATGCTCAGCTGGGCAGTTCACAAAGACGGGCTTGCCTTCAGCAATCTGCACCATATCAGGGTAAGACACCCAAAACGGCACAGGAATCACCACCTCATCACCCGGATTCAATGTCGCCAGCAATGCATTAAACAGCACCTGCTTCGCACCATTACCCACGACCACCTGAGCTGGCTCGTAATCTAAGCTGTTATCGCGCTTTAGCTTCGCGCAAATCGCCTGCTTTAACTCAACGGTACCTGCTGCTGGCGTGTATTTGGTTTTCCCTGCATCTATCGCGGCCTTAGCGGCATTTTTAATATGATCTGGCGTATCAAAATCTGGCTCACCTGCGGCCAAGCCAATCACATCTTTACCTGCAGCGCGCAGCTCGCCTGCCTTGGCAGTCACGGCCATGGTTGGCGATGGTTTAATAACATTGAGACGTTGTGCGATAATATCCATGCGACGAATCCTTACTCTTGCTTGGGTGTTTCTTCTTCCTCTTTGTAAGCAGTCCGCATGACTTCGACAATAGCTAAACCTTGTTTTGGAAAAGGAATATCACTTTTTTTCGGCAAAAATGCCTGCGGGATGAGCATACGGCGAATTTCGCCCAGCGTCATACCAACCGCCCCACGGTCTATGCCGTGCCCAACCTTGCCATAACCAAGCCGCATCACTATCGGCTCTTCGCCCGTATCATGCACTAACGTACCTTCAGTATTCCATAGGCGAATCTTAAGCGCCACCAGCTCCCCGCAACTCGCTGGCACGCCAACCCCCTTACGATGAGTGCTGAAAGAAAAACCAAGCTCACCCTCTTTTGCCGTCATGTCATTTGGCTCTAGTGACGTGAGCTTTAATTTATAGGCGTAATCTTTAGCATCTGGGTCTTCTTGCGTTTCATCGACCAAACGCGCGCCGACCTGAATGGCGCGCTCGCCACCCACACGCATCCCTCGCACGGCACGATCCCATAATTCCGATATCTCACCCCGACCAATAAAATAGCTCGCCTTGCCTCCCTCAGGCAGCACCTCTGGAGCATATTGATAGCCGGGCACCTCTAATGCCTCAGCTTCAATTGAGACTTTCTGGCCGCACGCCGCGTATTCTCCCTCACCTTCAACCACTTCATGCACGTCGATATGCTTATTAAAGCTCGGGTCTAAAATACGGTGCCAACGATCAACGCTGACAAATTCTTCGATCTTTGGGTAATTAGATAAACGCGGGACCTTATCTTCCAGCGTCTTTTTAGTCTCTTGACCAGGCTCAGTCTCTTCTGTCTTTTCGTTTTGATAACCAGAGAACAGAATATAGGCTAAAAACACCGCCATCATGCCGCGCATCCATTTTGGCATGCGCGCCTTTTCCGGATCGGGTTTGAACATTGGGGTCGCCATAGGCGATACTATACATTAAAGCGGAAGTGGAATACATCCCCATCCTTCACCAAATACTCTTTGCCTTCTAGGCGTAGTTTCCCGGCTTCTTTTGCCTGTGATTCACCGCCCGTAGCAACATAATCATCGTAAGCCACCGTCTCGGCGCGAATAAAGCCTTTTTCAAAATCGGTATGAATGACACCCGCTGCATTTGGCGCGGTTGCCCCGCGGCTCACCGTCCATGCGCGTGCTTCTTTCGGGCCGCACGTGAAGAAGGTAATCAGATCCAGCAAGCCGTAACCGCTGCGGATAATCTGCGCGAGTCCAGTTTCTTTCAAACCCAGCTCACCCAGATATTCTTGCTTTTCATCTTCGTCTAAATCGGCCACCTCTGCTTCAATCTTGGCTGAAACCACCACCATCGGCGCGCCTTGCGTATCGGCAAGTTCTTTGACTTTAGCAGATAGGCTATTGCCTGATGCAGCCGAACTTTCTTCAACGTTGCTGACATACATCACCGGCTTGGTGGTGAGCAGGTTTAGGCCTTTTATCAATTTTGCCTCTTCTGGGCTTGCCGCCTCATACATGCGTGCGGGCTGACCTTCCTCAAGCAATGGCAAAATCTTATTGATCAATTCAAAGGTCACTTTCGCTTCCTTATCCTGACCGCGCATTTTCTTCTCTAGATTGGGTTTACGCTTCTCTAGGCTCTCCAAATCTGCCAATACCAGCTCGGTCTCGATAATCTCTGCATCGCGCGTTGGGTCAATCGAGCCTTCAACATGGGTAATATCATCATCTTCAAAACAGCGCAGCACATAGACAATCGCATCCACCTCGCGAATATGGCTTAAGAACTGGTTGCCCAGCCCCTCGCCTTTACTCGCACCACGCACAAGCCCGGCAATATCGACAAATTCTAATTGTGTTGGAAGCTTCACGGCAGATTTAGCAAGCTCCGCAAGCTTATCTAAGCGCTCATCCGGCACCGCTACCTTGCCAACATTAGGCTCGATCGTGCAGAACGGATAATTCGCCGCCTCTGCCTGAGCGGTGTTCAGCAATGCGTTAAAGAGAGTTGATTTACCAACATTAGGCAGGCCAACAATGCCGCAGTTAAATCCCATAATACTATCCTTGCGTTTTGAGGGGCTTATCTAGCGCGGCTTAGGCTGCATTGACAAGCGCTAATTTGCTCATCAGCTTCTCATGGCCTTGTTCAAAGAAGAGCGGCAGATGACGCGCCACATCATCGACACACGCCTCCACTTTAGGAAGCTCAGCTTTCGTGAAATCGCTCAACACATAGCCGCTAACACGGTTTTTATCGCCCGGATGGTCGATACCAAAGCGCAAGCGCCAGTAATTCTTATTACTCGCGTGCGAATCGATGCTTTTAATGCCATTATGCCCACCATGGCCGCCATTTTGCTTAATGCGCACCTTGGCTACGGGCAAATCCAGCTCGTCATAACACACCAAAATCTTCTCAGATGGAATTTTGAAAAAGCGCTGTGCCTCACCAACCGCTTGCCCAGACTCATTCATAAAGGTCTGCGGCTTAATCAGCAGCACATCTTCACCGGCAACGTTGCCTTTATTGACCTGCGCCTTAAATTTATCAGTCCAATTGGAAAATTGATGGAAATCAGCTATCGCATCGACGATATGAAAGCCCACATTGTGACGATGATCGGTGTATTTATCACCCGGATTCCCCAGACCTGCAATCAGCCACATCTGAGTCACTCCTAAAAGCTAGATTACTCTTCTTTCTTAGCTTCTTTAGCTTCGCCTTCTTTAGCTTCGCCCTCAGCTGCTTCACCTTCGCCCTCAGCAGACTCTTCAGAAGCTGACTTACCACCGCGACCCGCAATGGTAGCAATGGTAAAGTCGCGATCTGTAATCGCTGGGGTCACACCTTCTGGCAGTTCAATCGCAGAAATGTGTAGTGAATCACCGATTTGCATGTCCTTAATATCCGCTTCAATGAATGAAGGAATGTTTTGAACATTACATACAAGCTCTAGCGTGTGGCGAACCACGTTCAGCGTTCCACCGCGCTTAACACCTTTACAGCGCTCAATGTTCAGGAAGTGAACTGGCACCTGTACAGTAACGGTAGAATCTTCTTTAATCTGATAAAAATCAACATGTTGAATCTTATCAGATACCGGATGAAGCTGAATGTCTTTCGGTAGGGCGAAGATAGAGTCTTTTTCGGTCTTCAGCTCAATTACCTTATTGAAGAACCCGCCGCGCAGATATTCGCGAGACAAAATATTCTCTGGCAGTGAAAAGGTTACGTTTCCGGTACCTTTAGCATATACAATGGCAGGAATCTTACCGGCACGGCGTAGTGCACGGCTTGAGCCTTTATTAGTTGCTTCACGTTGCGTTGCTTCGAGCGTTACTGCTGCTTTCATGGTTCTTCTCCATATTTAAGGAGCGCTGGTATAACGCGACTTATGCCTTTAGTCAACGGTTTATGGCAAAAAAAATAGATTAATCAAAGAGGCTGGAGACCGAGGTTTCCTCAGAAATGCGGCGAATCGCCTCCGCTAACAGCTGCGCAACCGTTATCACACGGATATTCTTGCAATTTTTCGCCTCCGCGCGCATCGCAATCGTATCGGTGACCACCAAAGACTCTAAACATGAGTTCGTGACACGCTCGATTGCCTTGCCCGATAATACGCCGTGAGAGACATAGGCATGCACCGTGGTCGCGCCCTGATCTTTGAGTGCTTCGGCCGCATTACATAACGTGCCCGCCGAATCGACAATATCATCAAACAAAATACATGGGCGGTCTTTGACCTCCCCAATAATATGCATCACTTCCGATTCGCCAGCACGCTCGCGGCGCTTATCAACGATCGCCAGATCCGCGCCAATGCGTTTGGCTAAATCACGTGCGCGCACCACACCCCCCACATCAGGTGACACAATCACCAGATCAGACGTGTTTTCGAAATGCTGCTTAATATCGCTAACAATAGCAGGGCGGGCATAAAGGTGATCCACTGGAATATCAAAAAAGCCCTGAATCTGTCCGGCGTGTAAGTCAATCGTGAGCACACGGTCGGCACCGGCGGATGTCATGACATTAGCAACCAACTTAGCGGTAATCGGCGTACGCGGGCCCGGCTTACGGTCTTGTCGCGCATAACCAAAGTAAGGCACCACCGCTGTCACGCGACGCGCAGAAGCACGCTTTAGCGCATCTAAGCATACCAGCAATTCCATAATATGGTCATTGGCAGGAGCGGAAGTTGATTGAATGAGGAACACATCCTCGCCGCGCACATTCTCTTTAATCTCTACAAACACCTCTTCATCAGAGAAACGTTTGACGCTCGCTTCGGTGAGCGGAACACTCAAATAATCGGATACGGCTTGGGCTAATTGAGGATTGCTGTTACCAGAGAGAAGCTTCATGAGTATCGCCTGTTTATCTTGAGTTGGTTTGCTGCTATGTAGCAGCAAGAATTCAAAATGTAAATCTGCTAGTCGAAAAGGGCGATGAGTTAATGACGATCAGCAAACAACAAACCGTTTGTATCACCGGAGGCGCACAGCGCATCGGCAAGCACATTGCATTGTCACTTGCTGAGGCGGGCTATGATATCGCGCTTCATTATCGCCACTCTAAAGAGCAAGCAGAAGAGTTGCGCTCCACCATTCAATCAATGGGTCGCGCATGCTCTATCGCATCAGCAGATTTCAATGATGCATTCGATGCCAATAGATTGTTCAACGAGCTAAGCGCGAATGATGCGCCCATCACCCACCTCATTAACAATGCATCGATCTTTCAAAAAGACACGCTGAAAAATCTCACACGAGAATCGTTTGATCTTCACATGCACGCAAACCTGTTAGCGGCCACGCAATGCTGTGCTGCTTTTTCAGCTAACGCACATGCGCAATCGATCATCAATATCAGTGACGGTATCGAAGGCTGGAGCATGTCTTCTCAATTCTTAAGCTATGCACTCAGCAAGCGCGTCATTGAAAACCTCACCGAACTTCTAGCACCAGAACTAGCGCCGCGCATTCGCATCAACACGCTAGCTCTTGGGCCATCACTAATCGGAGAGATGGACGGCGAAGACGTGTTCGATAAACTCGCTGCCGCCTCACCACTAAATAGAACCAGCGCGCCGCAAGAAGTCTGCGATGCGGTTTTGTTCTTACTCAACGCGCCATCTGTTACCGGCCAAAAACTTGCACTAAACGGCGGCATGCAGCTCACCCAAAAACTCGACGCGCACGCCTAAGAAACGCTATTACTACTTTTCAAACACATAGCGCGCGCGCCTAATTTTTGTGCAAACCAAGAAAAGTCGAACCTTTAGAGCGCGTTATTTTTTTTACAGCCTTTGCTTCACATCCTTATCCACACAATCCGTGGATAGTTCTGCTTAGCGCATAAAACGCGATGTGCTATAGCTGCGTTATGTCGGATGAAAACACACTAACCGGTCTCGAATATATCAAGGCATCGCTCAAAGATATGCCGACCAAGCCGGGCGTCTATCGCATGTTAGATGCGCAATCCGACGTGCTTTATGTTGGCAAAGCGAAGAACCTGAAAAACCGCGTCAGCAATTACGCATCTGCTTCGGGCTTAAGCAACCGCATCATTCGCATGGTGAGCCAAACCACTAAGCTAGAGATCATCACCACCGGCAGCGAGGCAGAAGCCTTACTCCTTGAAGCGAACCTGATTAAAAAACTCAAACCACGCTACAACATCTTACTGCGCGACGATAAATCATTCCCTTATTTATTCGTGCAAACACAACATGAATTTCCACGCATCCGAAAGCATCGTGGCGCGCAAAAAGAAAAAGGCGAATATTACGGACCCTTCGCATCCGTCGGTGCGCTCAATCAAACCATCGCGATTTTACAAAAAGCATTTCTGCTTCGCCCTTGCTCAGATTCGATTTTCAACAATCGCTCGCGCCCTTGCCTGCAATATCAAATCAAGCGCTGCTCTGCCCCATGCGTTGATTACATTAGCAAACACGATTACGCCGAGAGCCTGAGCCATGCACAAAATTTCCTAAAAGGAAAAACACGTGACGTCCAAGAGCATTTCGCCGAACAGATGCAAGCTCATAGCGACGCAATGGAATATGAAAAAGCAGCCGCGTTGCGTGATCGCATCAAGGCACTCACCAAAGTGCAACAAGAACAGCAACTACGCACATCGGGGTTAGAAGATGCTGATGTCATCGCACTACATCGCGGCAACAACCAATCGTGCGTACAGGTGTTTTTCTTCCGTGCGGGCAATCACTTTGGCAATCAACCCTACTTCCCTCGTCATACAGAAGATGCAAGTGAAGCCGATATTCTATCGGCATTCATTGGGCAGTTTTACCAAACACACACCCCGCCAAAAGAAATACTCATTAGTCACGACCTGGAAGAACAAAACGTCATCAACGATGCGCTTAGCTTAAATGTCAGCTACAAGGTGCAGCTTAAAAAACCAGCGCGCGGCGACAAGCTCGACCTGATAAAGCAGGTCAGCAAAAACGCGAAAGCAGCGCTTGAGCGGAAATTAAACGAGCAGCTCTCCGAACTTCGTCACTTGGAGAATCTCGCCAAACTGTTTGCGCTAAGCGAAACACCAGAACGTGTCGAAGTCTATGATAACAGCCATATCAGTGGCACCCATGCAGTTGGCGCAATGATTGTCGCGGGCACCGAAGGGCTAATGAAAAACCATTACCGCCGTTTCAACATCAAAGACTCCGAACTCACCCCCGGCGATGATTACGGCATGATGCGTGAAGTCTTCACCCGCCGCTTCAAACGCCTACAAAAAGAAGACCCTGATCGCTCCAAGGGTATCTGGCCCGGCCTCGTGCTGATTGATGGTGGCGCCGGTCAGGTAAGCGCGGTGAAAGGCATCATGGAGGAGCTGGGCATTGATGACATTCCATTCATCGGGGTGGCAAAAGGACCTGAGCGCAATGCGGGCCGAGAGAATTTCTTCATCCCCGATAAACAACCTTTCATGCTAGAGCCAAACGACCCAACCCTGCACTACATTCAGCGTTTGCGCGACGAGGCGCACCGCTTCGCCATCGGCTCGCACCGCATCAAACGCGCCAAAGCAATTGGCCAATCAGGACTAGATGATATTCCGGGTGTCGGCGCGGCTCGTAAACGTGCACTACTGCATCATTTCGGCTCGCGCAAAGAAGTCGAACGCGCTACGCTAGCCGAGTTAGAAAATGTACCAAGCATTAGCAAACAACTCGCAAAAGTGATTTATCAATATTTCCATTAGGCCATCATCTAACCATGAGCATCAAACAACACATCCCTAACTATCTTACCTATCTGCGCTATCTGGCGGTGCCGGTTTTTGTCGCTCTATGGTATGTGCCTGATGCGACATGGTGGCCTTTGATCATTTTTGTTTTTGCTGCCATCACCGATTTCTTCGATGGCTATTTAGCGCGTAAATGGAATGTCACCTCAGAGCTGGGCCGTCTACTCGACCCCAACGCCGATAAGCTGCTGGTCGCCGCAGGGCTTGTGATGCTGACGCTTCACGGATACATCCACCCAGCCGCAACCATCCTTATCTTATGTCGCGAATTATTTGTATCGGGATTGCGTGAATTTATGGCGGAGCGAAACATTACCGTGCATGTCACCAAGCTGGCGAAATGGAAAACCACCACGCAGCTTATCGCCATCATCGTGCTACTGCTGGGGTATGGCAGCCAGCATGCAGATATATTACTCGCCGGAGAGCTATTGATATGGATAGCAACAGCGCTCACCGCCATCACCGGTATAGAGTATTTCAGAAAATCGCTACCGCATTTAAAAGACTAAACTTTGGTGTGTACCAAATCCGTGTAATCTGACTTCACCGCCTTGGACACTTTGTCTGAGGTGAATTGATGCTCATCAATCGATGCTATGCGTGTAATCTCCGCCGCCGTTCCCGTTAGGAATGCCTCATCGGCCTTCACAATCTCTTCTGGCTTAATATGACGCTCTACTACTTTGTAACCCTGCTTTTCTAGCAAGCTCATCACCGTACGACGCGTAATGCCGTTAAGGAAACAATCTGCCGTTGGCGTATGCACCTCACCATCAAACACGAAGAAAATATTCGCGCCCGTCGCTTCGGCTACATAGCCGCGCCAATCAAGCATGAGTGCGTCGTGATACCCTTCACGCTCCACCTTGTGTTTGCTCATCGTGCAGATCATATAAAGACCAGCGGCCTTACTTTGACACGGTGCCGTCTCAGGTGACGGGCGTTTCCAATCTGCCGTTTTCATCTTAATGCCATCCGCGCCAGACTTACCCTTATACATATTCGGCCACGGCCAGGTCGCAATCGCTACATGGGTGGTGTTGTGCTGAGCAGAGATCGCCATCATCTCGCTACCTCGCCATGCGAAACGGCGAACATAACCATTCTGTACGCCCTGCTTCTCGACCAGCTCCATCACCGCCTCATCGAGCACTTGCGCAGAATAGGGGATTTCAAAATCAAGCAGCTTGGCCGAATGATGCAGGCGCTCACCATGTTCTTGCAGCTTGAACACCTGAGAATCATAGACGCGCTCACCCTCAAACACCGCGCTACCATAATGCAGCCCATGCGATAGCACATGAAGCTTGGCATCGCCCCACGGCACAAATTCGCCATTCATCCAGATATGGCCTTCACGCTGATCAAAAGGAATGATTTCCATATACGCCCTATTATTTCTTTAACATTATCGCTGAGAGCTGGCGGCCATAGTCTGGTTCGTCGCGATGGGTTTTGCGTCGATAACTAAAGAAGCGCTGCTCGTCAGAATAGGTATCTATACCGAGCGCGTCGACGTTCTGCAAGCCGCTTTGCGCGAGCCGATGCCCGACAAAGCCCTCTAGATCGAATAAGAAATGATCCGCCTTCTCAGATTCTTTAAAGAATGTGCCATACAGGCTGCTTTGCTCTACAAATTGCGCATAGAATTCTGCGCCCACCTCATAGGAGCCTTGCGCAATGCACGGCCCAATCGCCGCTGCAATACTCTCTCGCTTTGCGCCTAATGCCTCCATGGCGGTAATCGTATTCTCAAGCACCCCACCGATTGCGCCCTTCCAGCCCGCATGAGCTGCACCAACCACTCCTGCTTTATGGTCTGCAAACAACACCGGCGCGCAATCAGCCGTCAGAATGCCCAGCACAATATTAGGCTTATTCGTCACCATTGCATCGGCTTTGGGCAATGCGTCCCACGGCGCCTCAACCGTTTCAACGACCGCACTATGTACTTGATAGCAGCGGCATAACGCCTCTCCACCGAGCGCACTCACTATACGTTGTTGGTTTTCTTTAACATGCTCAGGGTTATCATCAGAGCCAGAGCCGCAATTAAGCGAGGCATAAATCCCTTCACTCACCCCTCCCGCACGTGTGAAAAAGCCGTGAGCGCCAGAATCACTGGTGAGAAGATTCGAAGTGAGCATGATCAAATCCTGCAGGTACAATATCGTGATCGGAAAGCACCGCTATTACCTTAAACAATTCACCCATCTGTGCGGGGTCAATCAAGCGCTTCACCCCCGATATCAACTGCTCGCCCTGTTCTTGGCTTGCAGTTTGTAGCAATCGCTCAGTGCGCACCTCAGCGCCTAAGCGCACTAAAAATTTACCCTGCTCTACCGCGCCATGCGTTGCCAAGCCATGATCGGCGGCAACATCGAGCAAACTCGCAAAATCAACATGGGCGGTTAGATCAACCTTGCCCGGATCTTTCAGCACGGGGTGGAAATTATGGTCTTTCACTGCCTGCAGCGTGTCTTGATGACTATCACCTAGGTAACCATAATCAATCGCGATCAGTGCCCCGCCATATTGGTGGATGTGCTCCGCCAGCCTACCCATCATCGATTTGGCAAGCGGGCAGCTTTCTATCACTGTGCCATCTTTGATTTCAGAATCACCCTTAGCCAGGCTTAATCCTGCCGTCTGATTGACAAAAGCAAGCTCTTTACCGTCTTCGCTCAAGCCCACACAGCGCTCTTTGAGCTGGCCGTCTTCCTGTACGTGCTGACGAATCGGCAGCGCATCGAAGAATTCATTGGCAATAATAATCAGTGGTTTTTCTGGCAACTGCTCGATGGATTCATGCCACTCAATACGCTCATGCTCATTTTGCAGTTTATAGAATTGCTCACTTTGCAGAATCGGGCTGGTCTCAACCATATGCACGGTAATGTGCTCATGGAAATCTTCAATCATGCGGGTCGCACGTAGCGCATCGCTCATCAGTGTGCCGCGCCCCGGCCCAAGCTCTACCAGTGCGGCCGGCCCGCCACCACGCTGTGCCCAGACATCAGCGCACCAAAGTCCCAGCAACTCACCAAACACCTGAGAAATTTCCGGTGCAGTAATAAAATCACCCGATTCGCCAAATGGATTATGCTTAATGTAATAGCCATATTGCGGATGGCTCAGACACAGCTCCATATAATCCGAAATGCTGATCGGCCCGTCTTGATTGATTGTCTCTTTGATAATGTCTTCTAAACTCATGCGTCATTTCGTGCGGTTGCAATTAAGTAGATACCAAGCGCCGCCATTGGAATGCATAATATCTGGCCCATCGTAATGCCCGATACAATAAATCCAAGTTGCGCGTCTGGTTCCCGAAATAGTTCAGCCGTCGCGCGAAAACAAGCATAACCGCTCAGAAAAATGCCGCTTAGCAAGCCTTTGGCCTCTCTAACGCCCTTCATCCGCGCGCAAATAGACAAGATAATCAACAGCACCAAACCCTCTAATGCCGCCTGATAGAGCTGGCTGGGATGGCGCGGCACAGACCCACCATGCGGAAAGATCATGCCCCACCAGACACCCGTGGTGCGGCCATAAAGCTCGCCATTGATGAAATTCGCAAGACGACCAAAGAACAGCCCAATCGGCGCGGCTACGGCAATCAAATCCATCAGCCTCAGATACGCAATGTCGCGTTTCTTGGCGAAGAAATACAGCGCGACTATCACACCTATCAAGCCGCCATGAAAGGCCATGCCGCCTTTCCAGATCGCAATAATCTCTGATGGGTAGGCCATATAATAATCCAGCTGATAAAACAGCACATAGCCCAAACGCCCACCCAATATAATGCCGATCATCGCATAGAGCATTAGATCATCCAGCCCCTTAACGCTCAGCATCGGCTTGGGCTTGGTCTGGTTATCTAGCTTACGGATGTAATAGATGCCAAGCACCAGCCCCGCAATATACGCCAACGCATACCAGCGCACGGCCAATGGCCCAATCTGCACTAAGACAGGATCAATCTCAGGAAAAGTGAGTGCCGCAAGAGATGGCAGCATGACGCGGCCTAATAATAATCATCAGGCTGGTTTAAAAAGCGCTTCACATAGTCTGATACGCCCTCTTCCAGACTGGTGAATGGCTTGGTATAACCAGCATCACGCAAACGCTGCATGCTTGCTTCGGTGAAATACTGGTACTTCTCTTTAATCTGGCTTGGCATATCAATATAAGCAATCTGCGGCTCTTTATCGAGCGCGGTAAAGACGGCATTCGCCAAATCTTCAAAGGTGCGCGCCTCACCCGTGCCTAAATTATAGATGCCTGACACTTTCGGATTCTGCAGCAGCCACTCCACGACATACACGCAGTCTCTAACGTAAACAAAGTCGCGCTTCTGGCCGCCATCAGGATAATCAGGGTTCTCAGATTTAAATAGCTTCACCTTGCTACCCGTTTTAGCATGCGGGAAGATTTGCGCTGCCACGCTCTTTTGAGAATCTTTATGATGCTCATTCGGGCCATAGACATTGAAAAACTTTAAGCCCACCCATTGCGGCGGTGTTTTATCGCCACGCTCCACACAAGAAGATACAAACTGGTCAAACAGATGCTTGCTCCAACCATACGCATTCATCGGGCGCAACTTATTAAGATACTCCTTTGAGCCATCATCATCAAAGCCCTGCTCGCCATCGCCGTAGGTGGCAGCAGATGACGCATAGATAAATGGCTTATTATTCTCTGCACACCACTCCCAGAGTTGGCGCGAGAACGAGAAATTATTGTGAAGGAATAAATCGACATCATTTTCTGTCGTCGAAGAAATCGCGCCCATATGCACGATGGCCTTTAGCTTTTCAGCATTGCTCTCCAACCAAAAGAAGGTCTCTTCCGGGCTGATAATTTCGAAAATAGGATGCTTCGCCACATTCTTCCATTTGTCCGTCTTACCAAAGACATCACAAATAACGGCGCGATATTCTTCTTTATCGGCAATATGATTAGCAATGTTAGAGCCAATAAACCCTGCACCGCCGGTCACCAGCACGCGTTCCATGTGCCACTCCTATTTCAAAGCTTCGATTTACTACTGCGGTAGTTTGCGTTAAAAGCGTGAGCGGAACAAGCTCTTTTAGGGGAATGTGTATGCAAAAAGATCATAAATTTTTCGAAGATATCTCGAAGCTAGCCACCGGTGCAACCAGCACCATGCTAGACATGAAACGCGAGATGGAAAGCATGATAAAGTCGCAGATCGAACATTTCCTATTGGGCATGAATTTAGTGACTCGCGAAGAATTTGAAGCGGTTAGAGCCATGGCCGAAAAGGCGCGATTAGAGAATGAGACATTGAAGTCACGCCTCGATGAGCTGGAAGCCACTGATAAGGCTCAATAAACCATATATAGCGGCTATATCCGCCACACCAACACAATATTTTGTGTTTTTTGTCCCAACCCACACCGATTGGGTTAGCAATCTATTCTCAATTTTGCTTTACTGAATTCAGCCGGTCATTTTCTCTTGAGACTTGGCTGGCATGTGAATCACCCTTCGCACTCAAGGGAGGCAATATGTCGACTGTGTACCTCGAATCCCAACAAATCACCTCCAACCCGCTAGACGTCGCTGAACAGCTCTTCGAAGATCGAGAGTGGCTGTTTGATCGGCCGGTTGCGGAAGAACTCGTTGCTGAAGTTTCTACTGGCTGGTGCAACTACCAAGTATGGTTAACCTGGCAACCAGAGCTACAGGTACTCATTTTTTCTTGCGCTTATGATACCAAACTGCCTGAGAAGAACCGCAAGGTGCTATACCCGCTGCTTACCTCTATCAACGAGAAGATGTGGCTGGGTCACTTTGATTTATGTTCTGGTGAGGGTGCGATCACCTTCCGTCACTCTATTCTGCTTCGCGGCGGCGGCGGCGTCACCTCAGAGCAACTCGAAGATTTAATGGATATCGCTATCACCGAGTGTGATCGCTTCTTCCCCGCCTTCCAATCCGTGGTATGGGGTGGTAATAGCTGCCAAGAGGCAATCGATATCGCAATGATGGACCCCGTAGGAGAAGCATGATTTCAGAATCCAACCCCCTACTACTTGTAGGTTGTGGCAATATGGGTAGAGCGCTAGCAAATTGCTGGCGCTCTTCGCTTTTAGAAGAAGAAGAAATGACCATCATCGCGCCGACCGAATCCAAGCGTGTCGAGATTACGCATGCGCTGGGCAGCACCTGCTACGATGACATTACGTCACTTCCCTCTGACTACGCGCCTGCCGCGATCGTGCTAGCGGTCAAACCCAACATTGTCGGCTCGGTGCTTGAGGTTGTTAAAGAACAATTCGATCATATCCGCCCGCTCGTCATTTCGGTTATCGCAGGCAAAACACTAGGCTACTTCTCGGAGCGCTTATGGCCGATGGCGCGCGTTGCCCGCATCATGCCAAATACTCCGTCAACGATTGGCTTGGGCATGAGCGCATGTTGCGCCACCGAAGCGATCAGCGACGAAGATAAAGAGACATTGATCGACCTTATGAAATCGGTTGGTGAATATCTATGGTTAGACAAAGAATCGGACATTGATGCCGTCACCTGCGTATCGGGAAGTGGTCCCGCTTATGTGTTTTATTTTCTGGAATGCTTTATCGAGGCCGGAAAAAAAGCCGGGCTTGATGATAAAGCAGCAACACTGCTCGCCAGCCAAACCCTGCGCGGCGCCGCTGAGCTTGCCTTTCAATCCGATGAAGGTGCAGCAAAGTTACGACAGAATGTCACCAGCCCCAACGGTACAACGCAAGCGGGCCTGCAACAGCTCATGAACGCCTCTGGCACGCTGTCAGAGCTGCTAGAGAAAACAACGCAGGCGGCTAAAGCACGATCCATCGAGATATCGAACGACTCACAATAATTATTGCATTGCACAAAAAACTTGACGGGCACCCCCCTTCTTGTTATTTTGCACCGCAACATGGCTAGAATGCCATTTTAGTAGAATGATTATTAGGAGAAAGATCATGGTTACCAAAAACCCATTTGCTGATTACCAAAAAGCATTCTCTGAGTTCAAGGTTCCGAACCTGGACATGAACCAAGCAGTTGCTTTTAATCGTCGTAACGCAGAAGCATTCTCAACCGCTAGCTCTGTTCTAGCCGAGAGCGCTCAGGCAGTATCTCGCCAGCAAGTAGAAAGCGCACGCGCTAACTACGAGCAGGTACTAAACGCTGCTAAGAAAATGATGGTGAGTGGTTCACCTGAAATCAACCCATCTACGCAAGCTGAACTAGCTCGCTCTTTGTTCGAATCTTCTTTGAACAATCTACGCGACATTTCAGAGCTTGTTAGCCGCACCGGTTTCATGGCATTTGATGTCATCAACAAACGTACGGCTGAAAGCCTAGAAGAGATCAGCGAAATGGCGACCAAGTCTGCCGCGTAACAGTTGATTCTTTGAATTGAGAAAAGAGGGGCCAATGGCTCCTCTTTTTTTATGCCCCTAAAGGTCTGCGCGCTGTTGAATAGGTAAGACCAACGTCACCTCTAATCCTTCATCAACATTCTTTAGCGTTATGCTGCCGCCATGTGACACAGCGGCGTCCTTCGCGATACTAAGCCCCAGCCCCGCACCACCGGTTTGATGGTTCCGAGACGGATCAAGACGCGTGAATGGTCGGAACACTTCCTCATGTTTATCTTCAGGAATGCCCGGCCCTTTATCCGCTACTGTAATATATACTTTGCGTGCATCTTCTCTCAGGCGTATCTCTGCCTTGCTGCCATAACGAATCGCATTATCAATAATATTCTGCAATGCTCGGCGCATAAGATTCGGGCGCAACATCATCATGCGCTCGATATTCTCCTGCACCACCACCTCATCATCATGCTTAACATAGGTCGCAACCAACTCATCAATCAAGCTGCCAATATCTACTTCCTGTGTCTGCTCTCCCGCCTCGCCGCGCGCAAAGTCGAGATATTCCTTAATCATATGCTCCATCTCTTCAATGTCGGATTGCATAGAATTCTTGGCTTTATCGTCAATCGAGAGCATGGCAATTTGCAGCTTCATACGCGTCAGCGGTGTGCGCAAATCATGCGAAATACCTGCGAGCATTTCGGTGCGGTTACTAACCTGTCTGGCAATACGGTTTTTCATTGTCACAAACGCATTGCCCGCTTGGCGCACCTCATAGGCCCCACGCGGCTCAAATTCTGCTGTGTCATTACCCATACCAAATTGCTCAGCCGCTTTCGCCAATTGGCGAATGGGGCGAATCTGATTGCGTAAAAACAAAATCGCAACCATCAGTAAGACCACTGCCGTACCGATCATCCATAACACCAAGATATAGGTGGTCGGGCTCACCAATCGCTTCTTGGTCGTGTGCAGCTTAAGCACCCCGCCCTCTGTTTTAACCGATATCAAAATATCCTGCTCAGGGCCGACGCGCTCTAACATCACCGGATATTTCAATTTTCGTGTCAGATCTTTAAAGAAATCGGGGTAGGCTTCTTGGCCGCGCCCATCTTCAAAATCTTTGGGTTTGCCACGCTCAAACACCACGCCAATTCCCAGCATGTCGCCAATCGCTGCCGTATAGGGCATGCGGGTGTTTTTATCGGTATTTTGAAATGCATCGATTAGCACACTCACTTCACCCGCTAGCGTGTTCGACAAATTCCTCACCACGCTGTCCCAGTGGCGCTCAAAAAACATGAACATGGTCAGCAGCTGAACACCCACCACCGGAATCACCAAAATCATCAGCGCCCGCCCGAATAATGTCTTGGGCAGGAATCGCTTA
>JALEGK010000027.1 GCA_022763105.1 Rickettsiales bacterium
ATTTTCTGACTTAGCCAGTTCTGCAATAGATTTTGTCTGCCCTGTCTCCAGCATCTTGTTCCACCGATAGGATTTGACGATGGCGTTGACCAGAGCTTCATCATGGTTACTTTTAGCAATTCCCAGAGTAGCACCATTCGGTGTGCAAGCTAACTTACGCCCGGCATAGCTTTTGAAGGTAATATGAGTCAGCATCATGATATACTCAGATGTCTGTTGAACCGATGATGGAATACCAACATCTTGTTGTGCCCGACCATCACCCAACTCAGCATCCCTCAGCAGTCTTGCCAACTTCTCCTTGCCAATCAGAATCTCAATCGTCCCCTCCCCCATCACAATGCGATTCACGGCTTGCTTCACAACCCTATCGATATTCGACAGATAACGCGGCTGCATCTCTGATACGGTTAAACCCGATTCAGGCAAAGTGATTTCGTTCAGACTCAAGCCACTGACAGCATTTTCAACCACCGTATTCAGCTCTGCCACACTGATACGATGCTTGCTCTGTTTGTTCAAATAATAATGATACCGCTTGCTATCGCGCTTGGTATAGGTGGTAGAATATGGGGTGCCAGTGGCATCAAACAACTTTCCTTTGAACAGAATATCATGATTGCGGTTAGCTGCTGGTGACCTAGCATTTGCATTCTGCTTCATCCGCACTTGCACCGCATCCCATAGCTCTTGGGTAATGATAACCTCATGCTCTCCATCATAGACCTTATCCTTGTGCCGTATTTTTCCCAAATAGAGCGGGTTGGTCAGCAATGTACGCACCGTATTTCGAGCAAACACACCGCCACCCCGTATTTTACCTGCTTCTGTTTGCCAACGCTTCAGGCGATAGCCGCTATCATTCAGATAATCACGCACTGCATCTAACGATTTCAGTTCCAGATACTTCTCAAAAATCAGCCGCACCAGCCCGGCCTCCTCCTCATTCACCACCAGCTTGCGATCTTTGACGTCATACCCCAACGGCAGCACCCCGCCCATCCAAATGCCCTTCTTTTTGGAAGCAGCAAATTTATCTCGGATGCGCTCACCCGTCACCTCACGCTCAAACTGTGCGAAGCTGAGCAGGATATTGAGCGTTAAACGTCCCATCGAATTGGTGGTGTTGAATTGCTGTGTGACCGACACAAATGAGACGTCATGCTTTTCAAACACATCGACTAGTTTGGCAAAGTCACTGAGGGAACGGGACAGCCGGTCGACCTTATACACGACAATCACATCCACCAACCCGTCTTCAATATCCTTCAGAAGCTTTTGCAAGGCCGGACGCTCCAACGTGCCACCACTATAACCACCATCGTCATAGTGGGTTGGCAACGCCTCCCACCCCTCATGCATCTGGCTTTGAACATACGCCTCTGCGGCAACACGCTGAGCATCCAAGCTATTAAATTCCTGATCCAACCCTTCCTCATGTGATTTGCGGGTATAGATAGCGCAGCGAATCTTAGGCGGCTTTGGCATGGCAATTCTCCTGCTTGCGAAGCCCGAAGAAGAGCAGACCAGACCAGCGCGCACCTGTTATCTCCGTCGCAATCTTCGTTAGGCTGCGATAGGCACGCCCATCATATTCAAACCCGTCAGCAGTAACGGTGACATGGTATCGCTTACCATTCCATTCACGAACCAGCTGTGTGCCCGGCGTGAGTTTGTATTTTGGCTGGGATGCCTGCTGATCACCAAACGCCATCCGCTCCAACTTATTGATCACTGTCCGACTTAACCCGCAATAGGCCTTTTCCTGTATTTTATAGGCAATATTGCTAATGAGATATTCCCGCCGCTTTCGCAGTGGTGGCTGCTTAAAATAACGATGCCACTCCGCCTTAAGCGCAGTGGCATCCATTGATTCCAATTCAGCTAACCGTTGCTGAACCAATTCCAGTTTCTTCGTTTTGGTCATTGCTAGTGCTCCTTTCATAAACAACAGCAATGCTTCCTTTGCCGAAGAAGTCGAGTAGAGAATCAAACTATCCAAGCCCTTGGCATAACACGTTTGTGTCGCCCTTGCGCCCAAATCAGAAATTGTGAGACACTATCCACCTGATCATCATGCCGCCCGTTGGGAAATATCGACAATTCATGCAGAAAACTCGCCAACCAGGAGGCCTGCTCCGGGATATATACTGCGCCACTTTCTATTAACGCTGATTGGGAATGCATGCGCATTATCTTATCATCTGTAGGCTTTACTGCACGTACACAACGAACATCCTTTGTGATATCCTGAATAAGCTGCGTGCCAGAGGCCTTATCTTCAATAAGAATGGTATGTGGACTCCATTTCGACCACTGTACCATCACGGCCTTACGAAGCTCAGGGAAATCCAGTTTCTCACGGAAAACATCTAGCAGGTAATATTGCTGCCCTTTGATACCCCAAACCGTACAAACGCTATAATCGGCTAACTCTGTGGCTTTATTAGCCGTATCCCAGCTTTGTACAATATGATCGAAGTCAGGAAGCGCATCTTGATCGTAACACTGGAACCAGTCCGTCTTGATCATGCCTCCACCTAACGGTGCAGGCTGTTGTTGGTATTGGCCTGCAAAATGATATTCACCCAATATGGCCCGATGTCGATCTAACACGGCTTGAGACTCACGAACCGGATGCAATAGATCGCCTGGCTCTCTTATCATTTGATGCGTACCAAATATAGAATGGTAGCGATGTGTCTCAGGCCCATCTGCAATGGCAGGCAGGCTGACCACTTCCCATTCTTCTTGCTGCAGCACATGCCCGACCAAATCATCTTCATGTAAACGCTGCATGATAATAATGATACAGCCTTCTTGCTTATCATTCAGCCGACTATAAAGCGTCCCATTATACCATTCATTGACAGCAGTGCGCTGCGACTCTGATATGGCTTCTGATGGCTTGAGCGGGTCATCAATGATGACATAATCACCACCACGTCCAGTTAATGTTCCTCCAACGGAAGTAGCCAGCCGAACACCTCCCTTAGTCGTCATGAATTCATCAATACTATTCTTGCGCCTGTCCAATCGGGTTGAGAATAACCCCTGATACCAATCAGAAGACATCACCTGCCTGGTATCCAATGCATGCTTATGCGAAAGCTCCTGACTATAACTTGCACAAATAATCTGTGCATTCGGCTCATGCGCTAACAACCAAGCAGGAAACGATACCGATGTACAAATTGATTTCAAATTACGCGGTGGGATATTGATGATGAGGCGCTTAATTTCACCTATCCTGCACTGCTCTAACTTGCTCGCGATCAAATCAATATGCCAGTTATGCAGGTAATGTGCACCTGCAGAAACCGTCATAAAACATTGCTGAATAAAACTGCTCAAGTCACTACTAAGCAGCACTTCGTACTCTTGCTCAGTTAGCATCATCTTCACCCTCAACTGATGCCACACGTTCACGCAGATTGCTTAATAACTGCTTCCTATCTTCCTTCGACAAAAATGTAGAACGCTTCTCCTGGCGGCTGTTTTCTTGTGCTTCAAGGTCCATAATCAGGGGCAACAAACGCTGAATTGAGCGGTGGTCACCTTTGACCGCACCATTGACCAGTTGCTTAAACATAGCTTCAAGCTTACAGATCTCTCGCTTGCTACCATTCTCATTAATCAGAACCATCTCATTGAGCGCCTCACGCAACATGGTAGAGGCATTTTTATGCCCCTTTGGTCTGCCGCTTGGGTTGCCGGACTGACCCGGCTTAAATCGAGTGCTCTTGGGTGGTTTTTTGTAGCCCACCTCATAATCTTTCTTATCGGTCATAAGACGGCTCCTTTTGGTCGTATATTTCTGAAAATGTTTGCCCAGATTCCATGTGAACGGCCTGCTGACCAGTCCACTGCTGCCAGCGGCGAATGGACACATCAACGTAATGTGGATCAAGCTCAATGCCGTAACAGCATCGCCCAGTCTTTTCCGCAGCAATTAAGGTGGTGCCGCTTCCTAAAAATGCATCCAACACCACATCACCTCGTTTAGTGCAATCAAGTACCGCGTCAGCAACGAGTGCGACAGGTTTAACCGTTGGATGCATAGCCAACAAATTGCCTTCATCCTGCTGATTACGCGAAAAGCTATTCACACCTGCATATTCCCACACATTGGTGCGATAGCGCCCATGCTGACCTAACTCAACATTATTACGGTGAGGTTGCTTACCATGCTTAAATACAGCAATCAGTTCATGGCGACTGCGGTACAAGCTACCCAAACCACCATTATCTTTAACCCAGACACATAGATTCTTCAGCTCTTGATAAATCTGGTTACCAGCACCCAACAAATCCTGAATATGCCGCCAGTCCATACAGATATAATGTAGTGAACCATCATCACTCACATCACGCATGTGCTGTAACGCGTCATACAGAAATGCAGCAAATTCTTCATCGCTCATTTCCCCTGATGCCATCGCAAATTCACGATGCTTTATACGTCCGTTACCACAAACATGACGGTCTATCGGTACATTATAGGGCGGGTCGGTGAACACCATCTGGACAGATGCGCCTTGCAAAAGTGTCTGATATATTTCTCGCATCAGACTATCACCACATATAATGCGATGCCTATCCAGTTGCCATACATCTCCAGCCACCGATACCAATGGGCCAGATGCTATTGGTTCCTCATCATCTTCTACGTTTGTTTCATGCGATGGACTAATGCATAGGTCAATCTCAGCCATTGAGAAACCCGTAAGCTCTAGGTCAAAATCAAGCCCTTCTAGCGCCTGAAAATGTTCTGCCAATATATGCTCATCCCAACTGGCATTTTCAGTCAGCTTGTTGTCAGCAATCATATAAGCACGCTTCTCTGTATCACTGAGATGTGCCACACTAATTGTAGGGATCGTATCTAAGCCGATTTCTTTCGCAGCTAATACGCGCCCATGACCTGCAATAAGCTTCTTCTTTTCATCCACCAGCACCGGACAAACAAATCCGAATCGATTGATGCTGTTCTTCAATTGTTGGACTTGTTTTTTGCTGTGTATGCGAGGGTTTCGAGGGTTGGGCTGTAATATCGCGGGGGCAATATATTCTACCGTTAAATCATGCAAATGTTTCATCCTTAGCTCCTTTCAAATGACTGGAGCTAATCTAGTATAAAGTGCTGCAACCCGTACTTTACCCCTTTCTATAAAAATCAGGATAAAGGGGTAAAGCTACACTATTTATTCTCGGAGATAGCCTCACTAATTGCCCCTTCCAGACTTGAGGACTTTTGAGGCAGCTCATCTTTAATGATTTGAGGAATATGATGATAGAGCGTTACCATGAATGTACTAAACAGACTATTGTCACCACCTTTAATAGGGTCTGGCTCTCTAACCACTTTTTCATCAGTATGGCGTTCAACAATAATGATACATCGACGAATCCACCCTCGTAAGAAGGGAGGGCTACCAGTCTTTACCTTCATCCCATTATCTACAGCACACTGCTTCAACAGCATCAAATGCAGAGAGAGCTGATTCAAAAACTTTTCTGCCGAAACATCAATCCCACCCTGATTTTCCAATAGCCACTCTAATTCTTGCCCATTCAATTCTTCCACCAAAGGAATGATTCCATCTAGTTTCTCAGCTATCACCTCACACTTATCTCGCAATTCCGTGCTAATTTTCGTAGCACCTTTTGACTGACTATAGCGTTCAACACCATAGCAAAATTCTGCTACAGCTTTATTCACATCTTGTGAGAACTCCTGCTGCTTCCGCTCAGAATCAAAATTATAAATATGGAGTATTTCATCCATCTGGCTTTGTGAGAGGTAGTACTTTTCAAACTCACCCACCCATCCACTTGAGGCAAACTCTGTTATAATTTCCGACTCATCCATTTTATTTCATCAGCAGATCATTCGGGGTACAGCGCAGCCTTCTACAAAACTGATACAACGTATCGATGGTTACATTCTGCTCACCTTGCTCGATACGATTCACCGTTGCCTGAGTTGTGCCAAGTTTCTCAGCAAACTCTCGCTGGGTCATATCTCCGCGCAACTCCCGCAATTTAGCTGCCAATGTATCTTTAAAATGCTGCATCTGGAAACACTACTTGACCTTTGATACACATGCGTATCATATACACATATGTATCAAGAAAGTGAGGCAGACATGGCACTAACAACCTGTAAGGAATGTGGAAATGAAATCAGCACCCGAGCAAAGAAATGTCCAAATTGTGGAGCCCCAAGGCGTAAAACTTCTACCTTCACATGGTTCGTATTAATCGTAGTTATTTTTATTAGCGGCAGCTGGATATTTGGAAAGCAAGAGATCAACAAAGCCACCCAAAGAGCACAAACACAAAAGACCGACCAAAAGTGGCACTATTACCAGAAGGTCGACGAAATGACGAGCAAGCCTGTTTACTACGCTGAAATAAAGAGTAGAAACAGAGTAAATTTTGACTTTCCTTACCAAGGACTCCAGCGAGCTACACTAACCCTACGCACCCATCCCAGATGGGGAAAAGAGGTGATATTAGGTGTTGAGA
>JALEGK010000028.1 GCA_022763105.1 Rickettsiales bacterium
AGCAGGCTGGGACATAACATGGTACTCAGCGGCAATGCGGTAATTCTTTTAATTTTAAAATTCTTTTTTTCAAATTCCGCTTCTCAGCAAAAAATATTGGCGGCTCTGATTCATCAAGCGCGGGTGTTCAACTATCTGAACTTGATAGAACCATTGCCGATATGATCGGACAAACATCATCTGGGTTATATTCACAGGGCTTTGACAATGCTGCAAACATGGCTACGGGCCAATTTAATGCCCAAGCATCTAATGCTATTAATGCTGGTCAGATAAGCACCACGCTTCCTGCGCTTGCATCGAGCATTTCACAGACACAGCGGGGCAATCAGATCGATGACATTATGAACAAGCTCAGCGCTGGTAATGCAGTGCAGAGCCAGAACCAGAAACTATTAGATGCTGTAACAGGACAATATTCTGCACAGGATAATTTTGATTTGGCGATGGTTCAGGCGTTAGCGCAGCTACTTGCCATGACACCAACAGCGGGTGGCGCTACATCGCAAACTGGCACAAGTGATCTTACCAAGTTAGGTACTGGCGGTATCGCCTTGGGTGATTTCTTGGGATCATTATAAGGGGAAACTATGGGTTATTTATCAGACCATCCAGACACACTTGCGGCTCTAGCTATTTCTCGTGGTGATGATCCGGCTCAAAGCATGGCACAAGCCGCGCAAGCGCAGATATACCAGCACCAGCTCAACCAGACTAAGATGTTGCAGGAAAAATGGCCCATCATCCAAGAGCAGCTTAAAGGTAAAGGCCCACAAGAGGCATTTAGCCTGCTCGCTCCGCTTGTTGGTGTAGAACAGGCAACAAAAGTCATGGAGCAGCTCCGCATTGGTAAGCATCAGCAAATGGTGCAAGACCTAATGACAGGGGAGCAGGGCGGCATCACGCAGGGCAGAGAGGCGACTGAAGGGCAAAAAAGACGCATCAATTCTATGGAAGATAGAGGCACGCTGGAAAAGCTATTGCTAGTACCAGAGCTTGCGCCATACGCAAAAGCAAAACTCGACAACTTAAATCGCGTTGAAGAAAAAGAAGAGAAGCGCACCAAGCTGCAAATACCCGGTTTTGAATTAGATGAATCAATACAGCCAAAAGACACCGATGTTAAAGACGCTCGCTCTATGACATCTGCGCGTGACACATTTAACGACCTTATTGATGAATACAAAGAGTTGATAACAGAAAACGATGGCGCGGTATCGGAAACACTGAACCCAACTGTGGCTAAAAAATACAAGCAGCTATCTTCTCAGTTGGCGTTGATAGGTAAGGATTTATATGATTTAGGTGCGCTACAAGAGCCAGACCGCAAAATATTAGAGGATCTGCTTGTTGATCCTACTGGATTTATGGCGCAGCGCATTGATGCAAGCGCCTATCTGGACAATCTTGATAAGGCAAAGGGCCGCGCTAATGAATTTGTTGATCGCCGCCTAGGTGCAATGGGGTATGACAAAACTTTCACCATTAAAGGCCGCAAGGTCAAGATGAGCGAGATCAAGGCTACCGCAGAAAAATACGAAATCACGCCAGAGGAAGTTATTAAGCGCCTAAAGGGGGTTAAATGACCGATCTATTCCGAGAGTTTGGCATAGAAGGTAATGACCTTGTGGATGCTGTTGCTATGCAGGAAAGCGGCAACCGTGACTTTGATGCGCAGGGTAATCTGATTACCTCACCCAAAGGCGCTCAGGGGCGCATGCAGGTGATGCCTAATACACAGCGTGATCCGGGCTATGGGGTGATGCCCGCGCAAAGTAATGACCCGCAAGAATTGGCGCGTGTGGGTGAAGATTACTTGCAGGCTATGATGGACCACTACGGCAATCAATCACTGGCGCTTGCGGCTTATAATGCAGGGCCGGGTACTGTTGATGGTTGGCTAAAAGAATATGGCGACCCCCGCACTGGAGAGGTTAGCGAGCAGGATTTTATCAGCTCAATACCTTATGATGAAACCCGCAATTATGTTACTAGCATAAGTTCTCAGGTGGGGGGATCGGACGAAGATGTGGTAGATGCCGCCCCCTTTCCAGACGATAATGATCTGTTCTCTCGTTTTAATGTTGATGTCGCTACTGATAACGCGCCTCCTGAAAAAAGCATGGTGGATGTGTTTAGAGAGTCAATGGGAAAGCCATCGCTAGGACGCACGCTGCTCGATCAGGGTATGCAGGGAATGACTTTTAATATGGCTGATGAAGGTATGGATCGCATAGGCGCGCTCATGGCTTCAATGGCTACTGGCGAAGAATATGATAGTCTGCTAGAAGAGGCTAGGGGGATGTCTAAACAACGCTTAGCCAGACAGATGCAGGAGCGCCCCGCCGCTTCCATTGGGGCTAACATAACAGGAGCATTGCTGACAGGTGGCGCAGGACTCAAGACAAAGGCAGGGCAGAATGTTGCTAATTGGGTTCGCTCTAGTGGACTCCCATCTCGCGCTGCAAAAATGGGTCTTACGGGTGCCGTTACAGGTGGTGCATACGGACTTGGTGAGGGTCAGGGAATTGATGAGCGGCTTGAATCTGCAGGTGACGCTGCCACTTTTGGTGGGGCTATTAGCGGCGCAATACCTGTCGTAGGGACGGCTGTAAGTAAGGTTGCATCAAAACCGCTAGAGAAGATTGCAGAGATAGGATCGCGTCGCATAGCATCTAAAACGGGCGAGGTAACGCGCTCTAAATTATCCAAGCCAATGCAAAAGGTTTATGACCGATTGCGTGCTGATTACCCAGACGATGCTGAGTTTAACCGCGTAGTTAATCGTTATTTCAGTAAAGCGGACGATTCGCTTGTTGAATCGGGCGGCGATAGAGTTGCGAACCTTGCGGAAGGTTCTGCTGCTTATCCCTCTGGTTCGGCTCAGGCCGCAGAATTTTTTGGCAATAAGGTTGATGATGCCCCGTTGCGTATTAAGGGTAGTCTAACCAAGGCGATCAGCAGAGAAACCAATTATCTGGATGCTTTAGATGAAGTGGTAGAATCGGGAAGAAAAAAGGCATCCCCATTATATGATCGGGCATACAAGGCTAACCAGTCTGTTCAGTCAAAGACTATAGATAGAATACTTGAAACGCCTGAAGGTAAAAAGGCGCTGCGTGAAGCGGCAAAAAATATGCAGAATGAGATGGCTTTGGTTGGCAAGCCTGATGCAGAGCTTGGTGCGGCGCTGAGGGAAATAACGGAGGCAAGCGGAAGCGCCTCTAGGGGGCTTAAATTAAAGACCTTGGACTATGTGAAGCGTGCTATGGATGACACGTATGAGTCTGCAGTGCGCAAGGGTGATACGGGTGAGGCTAAGCGCATACTGGAACTCAAGAAGGGTCTGGTGAAGGAGTTGGATGCTCTTGATAAGACGGGTACCTACGCTAAGGCACGAAGTGTTTCTGGTGATTATTTGAGTGCAAAGAAGTCTATGGAGCAGGGGCGCAGATTCTTCAAGGAAGACCCTGAAGTAATAGAGCGCATGTATAAGGGCATGGGCAAGGCAGACAAAGATGCTTATCGTGTTGGTGTCCTGAAGCAAGCAAGCGATATTATAGACAACACCACAGATGGCAGAAATGTGTCTAATCTGTTCAATAAACCAAGCACAAGGCGCAAGCTTAAAGCTGTTCTCAAGGATCACGAATATAAGAAGCTTATTGATGATGCTAATTATGTTGATCGCATCTACAAGCTACGCAATCAGGTGACGGGCAACAGCCGAACCGCATTGCGACAGATAGCCGCAGACGAGTTTGATGAGGGCGGTAAGCGTTTGGTTTCTGATGTGGCGCAGCGCGGTTGGCGTGATGTTGCTGTAGATCGCGTGGTGGGCTTTATATCAAGAAGATTTGATGGCCTGAGCGATAAGCTGGCTTCGGATGTCGCAGACATTCTCTACACGACAGACCCTAAGAAAAAATACCAGATCATGAAGGCGCTTGCCCAAGAGGCGGCAAACAGCAAGAGCAGCATCAAGGCTACTCAGGCTGCTAATAAAATGCGCGCCTTTTACAGTATGTCCGATGCGGTAGCCAAGGCTAAAGCTCCAACGCTTTCGCCCGTGGCTATTGGCGCAAATGCGGCAGACACCCCGCCTGTGGTGCAAGGTACGGGCAATCCAACAAAAATAGACATTTATTAAAACGAAAGGACATTATTATGTCAGTACAAGATTTGGCAAAGATTTTTGAAAAATTCAGCACACCTCAGATTCAATATGGCGCTCCAGTAGAGCGTGAAGGATTGGAGAATGCTCTTAGAGCATCAATGGCTGGCCCTGATGAGCATATTATCACCAATGAGCTGAATCAGGAAATCAGACGCGAACCCGCTAATAAGGTGACATGGTTCAACTTCAAAGAAGAAAAAAACAAGCGCGGCGAAAAGATTGAGTATGTCAGCATCGCCACCACGGCTGGTGCAAAGTTTGATCTACCGCTTCACCTTGATCGTGAGCAGGTCACGAACATGCTGAACATGGAATATAACCTAGACATTGAGCTGCCTGAGATTCTTTCTTTTGAAGATGATCTTGACTCAATGAAAGTGCAGGACATTCGTGCGGCAGGCAAAGAACTTGGATTAACCTTCCCAGTGGGAACCACGGCTGAAGATATGAAGGTCGCCATTCGGGAAAAACAGAAGGAACTTTAATTATGAGTAATCATGCTTTTAAGGGTGGGCCAGAGTCGGAAACGGTTTCCTCTCCATCGGCATCTGATACGATTCAGATTTATGACGCAACCACCAAACAACCTCAACAATCCACATTCGATGCGTTGTTTCAGGCCGATGCTGGCAATAAATATGTGACGCTAGATGAGGCAACTACTGTAACCGCATCAGATAACGGAAAAACATTTTACCTGAATGATGCAACCGAGTTTGCTGTTACCATGCCTGCCGCCTCCTTGTTTGGCGGTTGTCGTGTTGATTTTATCTGCGCTGATGCGCCAGAAAGCGCCGATTATACCATTGTAACCGCAGGTAGCGAGAATGTGCTGGCGGGTCATATTTCATCTGCCGATCTGGACGCTACTATTGATGGTAGCTCTGCTACTGCTGGCGATACCATCACTTTTGCTGATGGTGTAGCGGCATTGGGTGATTGGGTGTCTATCAGTGGCGATGGAACCAGTCTATTTGTGCGCGGCTCATCTGCGGCAACGGGCGGTATTACCATCACGCAAGAATCTGCATAGGAGGCGACATGGTTCATGATGTTCGTATTCAACTGCAAAATGAGGCCACAGTAGATGGTGATTCTGATGAGGTCGTAATAGATCGCGCTGGATCGTACATTTACAACGCCTTGGGTGATGACACCGCTCCAAGTTGGGATGGTGCTGATGTGCAGTTAAAGGTCAAGCCAGCGGGGTTTGACCGATACCGTGATGTTGAGGGCGCTGCCTTTACGGTTGATGGTGGTATTGAGGTGCGTATTGCTGAAGGCGATAGCGTCAAGGATACCCTGTCCAGCCTTGGCGGCACCAGCATTAAAAGTTCACTTACTTATGTAGATAAAGGTTAGCTATGAGATCCTATATTCTGGGCCTGTTATTAGTGCTGGGTATTGCCGCTGCATCTAATGCGACTGTCATAAAAAACGCGCTTACTTTTAAGAAGCTTTCTGTGGCGGGGCAGAGTGATGTTGTAGCAGATAAAACCAACGACACATTGACGCTGGCTGCTGGCTCTAATGTCACCCTGACCACCAACGCCTCTACTGATACTGTGACAATAGCGGCGGGTGCATCATCGGCCTACGATACGGTTGCAGAAGAAGGTAGCGATCTCACGCAACGGGATACTATCAATTTTGTAGGGGGCGGTATTACCGCGGCTGATGATGCTGGTAATACACGAACCAATGTGACGCTAGATACAGACTTGAATGCCCTTGCGGGGGTTACTAGCGCAGCAGATAAGGTGCCTTATTTTACGGGTTCTGGCACTGCTGATGTAGCTGACCTCACTACGTTTGGGCGGTCTATTATTGATGATGCCAATGAGGCAACCTTTAAGGCCACGGTCAATCTTGAGATAGGCACAGACGTTCAAGCCTATGATTCTGATTTAGACACCTATGCTGGCATTACCCCATCGGCAAACGTGCAGACCCTTCTAGGTGCCGCCAACTATGCGGCGTTTAAATCTTCATTATCACTTGATAACGTAGAGAATACAGCTCTATCGACTTGGGCGGGTTCTTCTAACATTACCACGCTAGGCACTGTGACGACAGGCACATGGTCTGCGGGTGCTGTGACTTCAACGGGTACGCTTGCGGTGGGTAATGGCTCAACGTCTGCGGGCGTTCTTCAAATCAATGAAGATAGTGATGATGGCTCTAATAACGCCACATTCACGGTTCCGGCCTTGTCTGCTGATACTGATTACACCCTGCCTTCAGATGATGGTGATGCGGGTGATTTTCTGCAAAGTAACGGCTCTGGTGTATTGAGCTGGACAACCCCTATTGAATCGCTTTGCTTTGCGCTTTCTGATGAAACCACTGACATTGAAACCGGAACGGCTGTTGTCACGACTCGCTGGCCCTATGCCTTTACAGTAACGGATGTACGCGCATCAGTTAACGATGCAAGCTCATCGGGTACGGTAACAGTCGATATTAACGACAGCGGCACAACGATTATGGCTACCAACAAGCTAACCATTGATGCGACAGAAGAAACCAGCGAAACGGCTGCTACGGCTGCTGGTATTACTGATAGTGCATTTGCGGATGATGCTGAAATCACTTTCGATATTGATGGTGCGGGAACGGACACTAAAGGCTTAAAGGTCTGCATCATCGGGAGACAGTAAATGCGAGGAATAGTTAGCTTTCTAGTTGCGCTATTATTAGCGGCACAGGTCTATGCTGCACCGTTAGTTAATAGCTTTATTAGCTTTCCGAGTGGTGGAAGCATACCCCTTCCGTCAGCATCTTTAGACTTTGACGGTACAAATAATACATACATTGATTACGAGTTGCCTTATTACAGCAACCCCAAAAAGGTTGCCATAGCAGTAAGTCTTTATCCAACTGATGTATCAAACAGCAAGCAGATCTTTTTGGATGGCGACACTTTAGTACGCATCATGACCGGGGGAAATATCCGTGTAGATACTAGAGATAGCACGAATGACTACGACTATATATGGACGAACAACACTCCCCTGTCTGTCACTAGCCAGTGGTACTCCATCTACCTCGTTATAGATACCACTCAAGCAACTGCATCAGATCGAATCAAGCTATACGTGAATGGCACACTTCAAACTAGCTTTAGCACCGCAACTTACCCACAACAGAACCGAGATTTATACGACAATACTAACCGAACAAGTTGGGGGGGCAGCTCTGAATTTGTAGGTTATATGTTCCAGCCTACTATCTTTACTGACAGCCTACCATCGGTGTCTGAAGTCGTGGATGGGTCTGCGGGTAAACTGTATGCGCTTGGTGGGTTCGACGGAGCCATCAGCTTAATGGATGCTAGCACGCCGATCTATGATGCAATACAAGATGCCAACTGGAGAAATGTAAATGGCAACGTAGATGTGATAGCAAGCACACCATAGGTAAAGCATGAACACACAAATCCAACAAAAGCTAGATACAGCCGCTTCTTATGCGATAGGGGGTGCTGGGACAGGATTAGGCGCATCTCTGATGGCTTACGCTGAAGATGTAACCACTTTATTCGGTATGGTGTCAGCGTTTGCGGGTATGTGTATTATTCTTTTGCGGTTATGGCGGGATATTAAGAAGCGATGATTACTCTACGCCGCGTGTCCTTCTCTGAGCATGGGACATTCGGGGTATTATTGCGCCATGATATTCCTATCTGCGTTACATTAGAAGACCCTTGGAACGACAATAAACGCAACATATCTTGCATACCTGAGGGCACATATAAATGCGTTCCGCATAACGGGACAAAGTATAAGCGCGTATGGCGGCTAGAGGATGTGCCGAATCGATCTGCTATTCTTATCCATCAGGGCAATACACAGCTAGATACTAGGGGCTGCATATTGGTGGGGCGGTCTTATGGCGAGCTGAGTGGTAGGCCATCGATTCTATCGAGCATGCTAACGCTTAATTACTTACGCAGAACATTACCTAAGAACTTTACATTAGAAATAAACAACCCATAGGAGATAATCATGAAAGGTTGGAGAACTGTATTATTTAACATTCTAGCGGCTGTTATGCCTGTTTTGGAAACGGCTGGCGTTGATCTAGGGCTAGAGGGTCAATCATTGGCTTTCTACGGTCTTGGTGTTGCGATTGGTAACATCGTGCTGCGCTTCCTAACCACTACACCTATTGGCACTAAGTGATCGATATACTCATACCGCTTGGCCTGTTTTTCTCTGTGATGATTGCGGCCTATTTTTTGGGCCGTAAAGACCAGAAGCTTAATCAGGCCGAGCAAGAGTTAGAAGATGCAGAACATAGAAAGAAGGTTCGTGAGCGTATTGCTCGTATGTCTGATGCTGACGTATTTAAGCGCCTGCGCGACAAATGGATGCGAGCCGATAATCACACACCCGAATGATGGACTGACAGCCAGTACAGCACGCCAGATACTTGATCATAACGAATCCTGCCAATAACCTGAAAGGGGCGGCGTATGGACGATATAAGAGAAATTTGTATACAGGCACACGCTAAAGGTGTGACCAGACAACATCTGTTAAGCAGATATGCCGATTCACATGGCAGATGGACGGGCAAGATATTCTAACAGCGCAATCGTGAATTGCATTATCGGCAATACTGTTTTTCTGATGCCATGCCATACTTGATGTATGAAATGGGTTATACTTGCATTACTGCTTTCTGCCTGTGCCACGCCTAAGCCTAGCGTGTGGGAAACTAGCCGTTACACCCCTCCGCAACCAAGCAACATGAAGGCGCTTATTAGTCCGGGTGTTTACTAATTGTTTTGTGGTTTGCCCCATTTGAGGTATGGCCTTGCTATGACCGTTTCAGAGCATAATTGTATTCCATCCTCCCAAACAGATATACGAGCAATGCTATCTCCCTTAATGAATATCTTTGCTTGGCTCTTTGCCTCATCCAGTGATTCTCCGACATAATAAACCGCGCCGCTGTCTTCGTACTCATCACCAATTTGTAAAACGTATGTCTTTGGCATCATCCTCTCCTAAATCAAAATCAACGTATCTATTTCGGTTAAATCCATCACCTGATCTGCTGATGACACATAAAACGTATCAGCACCCAAGCCCCCATATATGATTGCTGTGGTGTCGTATATGGTGTCATCGCCACCGTTGCCGTAGATGGTATCCATACCTGCACCGCCATAAATAATATCATTCCCATCGGTAGGGTCTGCTATACCGCCCCCGCCATAAATCACATCATCGCCGCCATTACCGTAGATTGTATCGCTGCCAGCCATGCCGTAGAGGATTTCGCTGTTATCGGACGCATCTGCTATGCCCGTGCCGCCATACAGCGTGTTGTTGCGCTCATCGCCATGAATATCTCCCTGATACTGACGGGAAACACCCCAGATGGCCCATAGGTCTATGAGGTCTTTAGTGCCAAACTCTACGGGGTCGCTTCGATAAACTTGCGGAAGCATCACGGTTTCTTCTGCTGTTGCGCCCGGACGGTTTTCTAAATGCCCTATAGCGCGTGCCATCTCATGTAGGAATAAGCGCCCGTGATCTGAGTATGATTGCTCTATCTGAATTTGCGCATGCGGAAAGGCTTGCCAGTACGTGTAACCGTCAAACGGGTCTAGGTATCCATCTGGCACTACTTCATAGGTAATATCATCGCCACCAAAGCGAAAATCTACATTGATAACCGACTCGATGTAATTAAGCTCAGGTCGCCAGAAATTAACTCCTATAGTCTGCGTCATAATTCTTCCAACTTTCTAAAAACGCAGACAGGTTTCTGCGCCTTTCAGAAGGTCGGAAAGTCGGAAGTTTCTTTGATATTAAAGGATATATGCTAGCTTCAGGTGCTAGTTCTCTTCGGGGAGTGGAGGTTCAAGTCCTCTTCTGGGCACCATTGAGTCTATTTTTCATTTTATTTCAATAGCTTAATGGGGGGGGCAAACGGCCGCCATCTTTATAAGGCTTTGTTTTGTATTGATATTTTCTGTCAAGAAAAGTTGGTTTTTTACTAAAAGGTAATTTGGGCCGAGTTTTGGCCAAGTTTTTTTAGCAAGTTCAGTGTTTGTTTGGTGCCTTGCATAGGCACTGAATTTTACTAGGGGAATAGAGGGAGTTTTTGAAGACTTGTGTCAGCGCTAGAAGTCTTCTAACTCATTAGTAGAAATTTGATTCCACCAGAACTGTTTTTGAAGAGCATGGGTAAAACTGACCAGGAACTTATAAAAGAGGCTCGTGAGAGACGCGAAGAGGCGTTTCCTATAACGCTATTCGATGCAATCGATGAAGGTGAATCTCCCGTTCGGTTGTTTCGTGAGTATCGTGGCTTGAGTCAAGAAGAGCTTGCGATCGCTGTTGGTGTTGATTGTCAAATTATTGAGTGTGCTGAGCAAGGTATAAATATAGATGTCGAAATATATGTGGCGATATCTAAAGTGCTGAACGTAGGATTAGAGAATTTCACAGAAATACTTTAAGGTTGAATTCTACGTAAATTACATCATAAGCTTTTTTATATTCTCTGTCGGATAGTAGTATACGTTGCGTCCATTCTTAACTCTTTTCAAAAACCCCCCATCTAACAATTTCTTCAGATCTTGATGAACTGTCATACGTGCAATTTCGCTATTATTGTTATGGTAGGCTTTAGGTGTGGTATACCGTTGCTCATCTTTTGCGAGATATTGTAGTAAGCGTAGCTGGCGAGGATTAAAGTTGTAGCCACTTTGGATAATTTTATTGGCTTGACGATTCTCTTTAATCTTTTCTTGTAAGTATGTTTCAAATTTTTTTCGAGCCAATTTAAGTTTATTCATATTGTAATGAATAAAGTAGTTTAAGTCATAGCCGTCTTGCTCAGAAAATATGTATGACATGGCGTACTGTTTTGGAGATTTAATAATCATTTCTGAAAGTGACAAATAAGAAAATGCCCAGTATCCCTTTCGTAACATGTACCAGTAAAATAGAATACGCGCCAATCTACCGTTACCATCTTCAAAAGGATGTAATAAGCCTACCCAGAAATGAAGCATAATTGCCTTAATTAGAGGGTGTATGAATAAGTTTGGTGTTTCGTCATTAGCGAAGGAAATTAACTTGGGTAGTTGAGATTCGACAAACTCTTTGTCTGGAGCGGTATAGACTACAGTCTGTTGATCCCAAGGGTATATCTTCAGTCGGTTTCCTTTTTCGTCTAATGTTTCTCTAAGCATTCCTTCGTGAGTTTCTTTTTTTAATGTGCCTTTTGTAACTTTGGAGTGCAGATCCATCAGAAGCTCTACACTCATTGGTTCATTTTTGAGTTCTTCTTCGATTTGGGTCATTACTACATGATTGTTGACAATCATTCGTTCACTTTTGTTGGTGGGTTTGCGGCCTTCGTTTAGCATTTTTCTAGCTACTTCGCGTGATGTGTTTGCTCCCTCTAAACGAGAAGATGCA
>JALEGK010000029.1 GCA_022763105.1 Rickettsiales bacterium
GCCCGATTCCATTGGGGCTTCAAGAAGGCGATCTGATGCCTGATACCTATTTTATTCATCGTGGGGATACGCGAGAGTCGGTGGTGATGCGCATGAAGAAAAGCATGCAAGAGTTTATGGATGCACAATGGGCCTCGCGTCAGGCAAATTTGCCGCTAAAGAATAAGCAAGAAGCGATGGTGTTAGCTTCTATGATTGAGAAAGAAACCGGTGTAGATGGTGAGCGTGGCCGTGTGGCCTCCGTTTTCGTCAACCGTTTGCGTAAGGGCATGTTATTGCAGTCAGATCCGACCGTTGTGTACGGTATCGAGCTGAAAGACGGGCCGATGGGCCGACCGTTGTGGCTAAAAGATTTAAAAGTTGATCATCCATACAATACCTATGTGCATGCAGGATTGCCGCCAAAGCCGATTGCTAATCCGGGTAAAGAGGCGATCAAAGCCGCGCTTAACCCGCCGCAAACTAACGATTTTTACTTTGTGGCAACAGGCTCAGGTGGGCATTTCTTTGCTAAGACTCTGGCCGAGCATAACCGTAATGTGGCGAAATACCGTGCGGTTTTAAAATCACAAAAGGCAAAACCGTAGCCTAAATAGCTCCTCTAGGCTGAAGGATGAAGCTTGGGTGCTAATAGCTTGATATTCTTGTGCAACATTTGTGATACATGAATCCCAAACCGCGATGTAAATTTGCAACAGGTTATCGGCTATTCACCATTTCATCTGAATCAATCCCAATCTCTTATTGCATGGTAACGGCTTTTACACCAAAGATAAGCGCGATATTGGGCTGAAACAGACCGGTTGTTCGGGATGTGGCAGGCGTAGAAAATAGTCATACAACGTAAGAAGGATGTAACAATGAAAAAACTGGTCAAAGCAACGATGTTGGCAGCTGTGAGTGCTGTTGCACTTTCTGGTGCAGCTTTCGCTGGCTCCAAGGACGTAGTTAAGGACGAGCGCGACAACGTAGTAATGAACACGTTTGGTAACTGCGTTCGTACCAAATGGGATTCAAAATACGATGAGTGTACTGCTCATGAGTCTCGTACTGTATATTTCGATTTCAACAGCTCTCGCTTGACGCCTGCTGCTAAGGCAAAGCTGGATTCTTTGGTTGATATCATCAAAAACTCTGCAACGGTTGATAACGTATCTATCGTTGGTTTCGCTGACATGATTGGCTCTTCTGAGTACAACTATGCACTTGCTAAGCGTCGTGCTAAGTCAGTTGAAAACTACATGGTGTCTAAAGGCTACATCAGCATCCAAGACACTGAAGTTCGTTCATTCGGTGAAGACGCTCCAGTTTCTAACTGTGAAGGCGTTACCGGTAACGAGCTGCGCGCATGCCTATGGCGTGATCGTCGCGCTGAGATCCGCCTGAACGTTAAGTAATCAGGCTGGTAACAGTTACGAAGAAGGGGAAGCCAAGCGGCTTCCCTTTTTTTATGTCTAGTGTTTCGTTTAGTGTGAGTGCTTTAAGCGTAGACGTCGAAGAAGAACCACCCGCTGACGATCAGGCCGTAAGCGATGATCATACCGCGCAGTAATGCTTCGGGGATACGTTTGGTAAGTAGGGCGCCGTAATAACCGCCAATGAGCGCACCGACTGCCATCGCGGCTGCCGCTGGCCAGACCACCACACCCGCAATCACAAAAGTAGCGACAGAAACCAGATGCACGCCGCTGGCGATCAGGGACTTTAGCCCGTTCATTTCGTGAATATTCTTGATGCCCATCATTTCATACAGGGCGAGCAGTAAAATACCGATGCCAGCCCCGAAGAATCCACCATACACACCAATCAGCCATTGGCCGACGCGCTCTGCGAGTGGTGATGGTGAAGCGCTGTTATCGGCTGGTTTGCGTGATTTAAACCATTGAATGATGCGTTTGCCGAATGCAAAAACGAGCGTTGCACTTAGCATCAACCAAGGCACTAGCTCAGAGAAAGTCTCGGCTGTGGTTACAAGCAATAGCAATGAGCCACAGACACTGCCGATTACACCGGCGATCATGAGAGGTATAACACGGCCACGGTTAGCGGCGATTTCTTTTCGGAATCCTCTGGCGCTGGCAATAGCTCCAAAGGTGAGGCCGACCTTGTTGGTGGTATTCGCCAGAATGGGCGGGATGCCGATGAAGATAAGCGTAGGAAAGGTAAAGTAGGTGCCACCACCTGCAGCTGCATTAACGGTTGCCGCCCATGCACCCATAATGACGAGCAGGCCGACTTCCCAGAGTTCCATTGTTAAGCGTCCAGTGGGAATTCGATGCCGTTTTGCTGGCACGCGGCTTGTAGCGTGTTGCGCAGCAGGCAGGCAATGGTCATTGGGCCGACACCGCCTGGCACAGGCGTAATGGCAGATGCTTTTTCTTTAACGCTTTCAAAATGCACATCACCTACTAGCTTGGTGCCATCTTCACCGTTGCCGACACGGTTGATACCGACATCAATGACGACGGTGCCGTCTTTAACCCAGTCAGCGGTGACCATTTCTGGTCGGCCGACTGCTGCAATCACGATATCCGCTTGCTGGCAAACCGATTGAATGTCTTGTGTTCTGGAATGGCAGATCGTGACGGTGCAGCTTTCATTGAGTAGCAATTGCGCCATTGGTTTTCCGACGATATTCGAGCGACCAATGACCACAGCATGTTTGCCTGCCAGATTACCAATCACATCTTTTATCATCATGCTGCAACCAAGCGGGGTGCAGGAAATAAGCGCATCGGATTGTCCGGTGACCAGCTTGCCCACATTGCTGACATGGAAGCCATCGACGTCTTTTTGTGGGTCAATTGCATTGATGATCGCATGCTCGTCAATGTGATCGGGCAGCGGAAGCTGCACAAGAATACCATGTACGGCTTTATCTTCATTGAGTTCTGCAACCAGCTCTAGCAGTTGGTCTTGGGTTACTTCTTGCGGCAGATGGTGTGAATAGGACTCCATGCCAACGGCAATGGTCTTTTTCTTTTTGTTCTTCACATAGACTTCGCTGGCCGGGTCTTCGCCAACCAGTACCACTGCAAGGCCCGGAATTAACCCGTCGGATTCTTTCAAATCAAATACGGCGCCCTCGATCTGGTCGCAAAGGGTTTGTGCAAATGCTTTACCATCGATGATACGTGTCATGCGGGCACTCCTTTGCTGGTTGAGTATTCGAAATGGTAGGCGGTGTCTGGATACACCAGATCGCGGATGGCGTGCGCCGCCATTGCAGCTTCAGAGAAGCCGCATAAGATCAGCTTGAGTTTCTTCTCGTAGGTCGCGATGTCGCCGATGGCGAAGATACCGTCAATATTGGTTTTGCAGGTGAGCGGGTCAACCTCAATGTGATTCATATGCAGGTTCAAGCCCCAATCTGCAATTGGCCCAAGCTCCATTGCTAACCCGTAAAATGGTAGCAAATAATCGGCTCCTAGATCGCGTTTCTGTCCATCGAGGGTTGAGACTACCACGTGGCTTAAATGACCGTCTGTGCCTTTTAAACTGTCCAGCTGATACGGCACGACCAATTCGACTTTGCCGTCATCGACGAGCTTGCGCATTTGATCGACTGACTCCGGCATGGCTCGGAATTTATCGCGGCGGTGAATGAGGTAGAGTTTCTCTGTTAGTGGTGCTAGCGCATTGGTCCAATCAATGGCAGAATCACCGCCACCTGCAATGGCTACTTTTTTACCAGCGAAGAGCGCCTTTTGCGTGACCATATAGCGAATGCATCCGGTTTGCTCGTATGCATCTAGCCCGTCAATCGGTGGACGGTTAGGGCCAAACGCGCCGCAACCAGCAGCAATTAGCACGGCTTTGCATTTGATGTGCGCGGCTTTAGAGGTTTTGATCTCAAAGCCATCTTCTGTTTTCTCAACATGGGTGACTTGCTGATCGAGGTGGTAGGTCGGCTCAAACGGTGCGGCTTGCTCGGCCAATTTATCGACCAGCTCTTGGCCGTCGATGCTCGGATGGGCCGGAATATCGTAAATTGGCTTCTCAGGATAGAGTGCTGTGCATTGCCCGCCAATGCTATCGAGCGCATCGATCACGTGGCATTTGATTTTCAGCATGCCCAGTTCAAAAATGGCAAACAGGCCAACGGGGCCAGCACCGATGATCGCGACATCGGTTTCATAGGTCTGTGGTTCAGGATGTGGTGACATATTTCTTGTTAGCTTCCAATAGCTCAAACTGTTATAATGAAAAATCGATCGCACCATACGGTGTCGCCTATTTCAACGCAATAAAAACTGAAGGTATGACCGATTATCCTTGGTTAAATAACTACCCCGAACAACTCGACTGGAATTGTGTGCTGACGCCCAAGCCGATGCATTGTTTGTTGGATGAGACGGCGAAGAAATATCCTGACAATCTAGCGCTCGACTTTATGGGCAAAGAATATAGCTACGAACGTTTGGCCGATATGGTTGACCGCGTGGCGGCTGGCCTGCAAGCGAATGGTGTCAAACGCGAGACGCGTGTGGGCATTTTCATGCCGAACTGTCCGCAATTTGTTATTGCGTATTATGCGATTTTAAAAGCCGGCGGTACGGTGGTGAACTTTAACCCATTGTATTCTGAGAGAGAAATAGAACATCAAATTCACGATTCGAAGGTGGAGGTGATGTTTACGCTCAATTTGCGGATTTTGTATCCGAAGCTGAAACCATTTATTGGCACTGAGAATGGCTTGAAAAAAGTGGTGGTTGGCTTCTTCCAGGAGGCGTTACCGCTTTCAAAGGCTGCACTATATACGGTGGCTAAGGCGAAAGACCTCTATCTTGCCCCTAAGAATGAGTTCCACGTTACTTTCAATGAGCTGCTCTCCACAGAGCCGATTGCCGATGAAAACGTGCCTGAAACCCTGCCGTTTGAGCATATGGCGGTCATCCAATATACCGGGGGTACAACGGGTGTGCCGAAGGGCGCGGTGCTAACCCATGCGAATCTCTATATCAATACGGTGCAGAGTAGCCTTTGGATGGATGGTTTGGAAGAAGGCAAGGAGACGGTGCTAGCCGTTATCCCATTCTTCCATGTATTTGCGATGACAGTGGCGCTGAATCTCGCGATCTACAATGGTTTCAAGATCATCCCGCATCCTCGTTTCGAGTTGAAGTCGGTGCTTAATGACATTCAAAACAAGAAACCGACGCTTTTCCCGGGCGTTTCCACACTGTATGCGACGATCAATAATTACAAATTCCTTGAGCGCTATGATCTGACCTCGATTAAGAAATGTATTTCTGGCGGCGGGCCGTTGCCTGTAGAGGTTAAGCAGCGCTTTGAAAAGCTGACTGGTTGTAGCTTGGTTGAGGGGTATGGGCTGACAGAAACCTCGCCTGTGACGCATTGTAACCCGCTGCAAGGGGAGAATATCGAGGGATCGATTGGGATGCCATTACCAGGCACCCTTCCAGAGGTGATTTCGCTTGAAGATCGCGAAAGTGTGATGCCGGTTGGTGAGGCAGGTGAGATATGTATTCGTGGGCCACAGGTGATGAAGGGCTATCTCAATCAGCCAGAAGAAACGGCTAACGTTATGAAAAATGGTCGTTTACATACGGGCGATATCGGATATATGGATGAGAAAGGCTATTTCTACATCGTGGATCGCCTGAAAGAGATGATCATTGTCGGCGGTTATAATGTCTACCCGCGTAATGTAGAAGAAGTGATTTACGCCCATGAGTCGGTAGCTGAATGTGCGGTGATTGGGTTGGATCATCCTCGCCGCGGGCAGATGATAAAGGCTTATATCGTTGTAAAAGAAGGTTTTTCTCCTTCAGATAGCGAGATTAAAGAGTTTTTGCGAGAGCGGATGACGCGTTATGCCGTTCCGCATGATATTGAATTTAGAAAAGAACTACCCAAAAGCCCGATCGGGAAAATACTCAAGAAAGAGTTGGTCGCTGAAGAAATGCGTAAATCAGAGGAAGAAAATTAACGCTTTCAGAGTAGAATAGTTGGATGTACCAATCATCATAAGAATATCTTGCACAGGAGAGGTCTATGAACGCTGTCATTTGCGGCTTTGTCCGCTCACCCTTCACCCCAGCAAAAAAAGGTGCCTTGGCGAAAGTCCGTCCAGATGATCTGGCGGCGGAAGTCATTAAGGGGTTAATCACTAAAACGGGGGTCGACCCATCGCTGATTGATGATGTGATTTGCGGATGCGCATTCCCGGAAGGCGAACAGGGTTTCAATATTGGTCGCATGTTAACCTTTATGAGTGATCTGCCTAAAAATGTGGCAGGTCAGACGGTGAACCGTTGGTGCGGATCTTCGATGGAGGCGATCCATATTGCAGCGGGTAATATCGCCATCGGAAAAGGAGAGGCATTTATTTGTGCCGGAGTCGAGTCGATGACGCGAATACCTATGGGGGGATACAACCCACTACCCAATCCGAAGTTGTTTGCGACCATGCCAGAGGCCTATATCTCGATGGGTTTAACGGCCGAGAACGTCGCAAAGCAGTATAAACTCGAACGTCAGGAACAGGAGGAATTCGCGCTGGAGAGCCATAAAAAGGCCGCAGCCGCAGATTTTTCAGATGAGATAATCACAATAAATGGCGTTTCAACTGATGGTTGCGTCAGACCGGGATCTACAGCCGATGACCTGCAAAAGCTTGATCCGGCATTTGATGTTTACGGAACCGTAACGGCTGGCACTAGTTCTCCATTAACGGATGGTTCTGCCGCAGTTCTTGTTGTATCGGAAAAATTTGCCGACCAACACGGATTATTGAAGCTTGCGAGGATAAAATCATGCGCTGTCGTCGGATTAGAACCTGCCGTGATGGGGCTAGGGCCAATTTTCGCCTCGCGCAAAGCGCTCGAAAACAGCAGTGTTTCCGTCGATCAGCTCGATATCATCGAAATTAACGAGGCATTTGCAGCTCAATCGATACCTTGTTGTAACGACCTAGGGTTGAATAGAGATAAGGTCAACATTGAAGGAGGGGCAATCGCGTTGGGACATCCACTCGGAGCATCTGGCGCCCGTATTACGGGTAAAGCAGCTCAGCTTCTCAACCGAGAAAAGGGTAAATATGCACTCGCCACAGCCTGCATTGGAGGTGGTATGGGAATCGCTACTGTGCTGGAGGCCATCTAATGGGAATCGAAAAAGTTGCTGTTTTAGGGTCCGGTGTTATGGGAAGTGGCATCGCCGCACTTTTGGCAAATTCCGGAGTGCCGGTTTTGCTATTAGATATTGTGCCGGACGGGGCAGAAGACAGGAATGTCTTGGCGAAAACCGCTATCGATAAGCAAAATAGCGGGAAAATGCCGGGTTTTACGCATAAACGTAATGCCAAATTGGTCACCGCTGGCAATTTAGAAGACGATTTAGAACAGCTTGGCGAATGTGACTGGATTATTGAGGTTGTATTAGAGAAGTTAGAGGTAAAACACGATGTTTATCAAAAGATTGATAAGGTTCGCAAAGCCGGGTCAATCGTCTCTTCTAACACCTCAACACTACCGCTTAATCAATTGATCGAGCCGATGCCGGAGTCTTTCCGTAAAGACTTTATGATTTCGCATTTCTTTAACCCGCCGCGTTTTATGCCGCTTTTAGAAGTGGTTAAGGCGCCGGAGATGGCGCAGGAAACCTACGATCAGGTGAAGCAATTTGCTGACATTCGATTGGGCAAGGGTTGTGTTGAATGTAAGGATACGCCTGGCTTTTTGGCTAATCGCATTGGTGTGTATTGGTTGATGGTCGCTTTATATGATGCAATTGCCATGGGTATTAGTGTTGAAGATGCCGATGCGGTGATGAGTAGGCCCATTGGTGTGCCAAAAACCGCAGTTTTCGGCCTGTTTGACCTGATTGGTATCGATCTGATGCCACTGATTGCTAAAGCAATGTTAGATAGTTTGCCTGAATCTGACCCGTTCAGAGCCATTTACCATGAACCTGAATTGATTACTAAGATGATCGCTGATGGTTATACGGGCCGTAAGGGCAAGGGCGGTTTTTACCGTCTGAATATGGAAAAAGGTAAGGTAAAAGAAGCGCTTAATCTGAAGACGGGCGAGTATGATACCGCACAAAAATCCAAACTTCAGAGTGTTGCCGCTGGCCGTTTAGGCCTTGCTGCTGTGCTGGGGCATGATGATATTGGCGGGAAGTATGCTGCGTCAGTTATGCTGAAAACTTTACATTATGCCGCATCGTTGGTGCCTGAAATTTCGGACACGATTTACAATATCGATGAGGCGATGAAACTCGGATATGCCTGGAAATACGGGCCTTTTGAGCTGATTGATCGCTTGAAATGGGACGGCGTAGAAGGCACGGCGATCTTCGCGGCTAAGTGTCAGGAGTTTGGTTTGCCCGTTCCAAAAATTATTGAAGCGGCGGCTGGCCGTCCACTCTATGCCATTGTAAATGGGGCAGAACATTTTATGGGGCTTGATGGTGAGTATCAGCAAATCAGTTATCCGGACGGCTATCTGATGTTGAAGGATGCCAAATTAGCAAGTGAAAACAAGCCGATAGCTAAAAACGCAAGTGCCAAGCTCTGGGATTTAGGGGATGGTATTGCCTGTTTTGAGCTGAGTACCAAGATGAATACCTTCGATCCGGAGGTTTTTAAAATGATTCACAAATCGATTGAGATTGTGAAATCTGATTTTAAAGGCTTGGTAATTGGTACGGATGCGGAACGGTTCTCACTGGGAGCCAATCTCGGCTTCTTTATGATGGCTGCGAACACTGCGAGCTGGTGGGCGATCTCTGAGACGATTAAAGGCGGTCAAAATGCCTTTATGGCATTGAAATTTTCGCCTTTTCCGGTGGTGGCGTCCCTCTCGCACATGGCCTTAGGGGGCGGGTGCGAGATTTTACTCCATTGCGATGCGGTACAAGCGCACATCGAATCCTATCCTGGACTGGTCGAAGTAGGGGTTGGAATCGTGCCTGGATGGGGCGGTTGTAAAGAGATGGTGCTTAGACACCAACGTCTTGCAGCTGCGGTAAATCAGGCGATTGTTTCGGGTAAGAAACCACCTGCATTGATGCCGGGAGGCCCGATGCCAGCTGTCGCAAAAGCCTTCGAATATATCTCGATGGCGAAGGTTGCGGGCTCTGCACAAGAGGCTCAGGACATGCTTATCCTAAATGAGCTGAGTGGGATCAGCATGAATCGTAAACGCGTGCTTGCTGATGCTAAATCTCGATGCTTAGAATTGGCCTCTGACTATCAAACACCAGAACCGGGCATTTTCCATCTGCCGGGTGGTGCTGGTCGGGACGCTTTATATATGGCGGTGGAGAACTTCGTGAAAAATGGCAAAGCGACACCGCATGATGAAGTGGTCTCCAGGCATTTGGCACAAGTGCTCACCGGCGGTGATACCGATGTGACAGAGGAGCTGAGTGAGCAAGACATGTTAGATTTAGAACATGATGTCTTTATGCAGCTGGTTCGCCAAGAGCCAACGCTCGCTCGCGTACAGCATATGTTAGAAACAAACAAACCATTACGTAATTAAGGAGGTGCCATGCCAACTTACACTGCACCTGTAAAAGATTTTGCATTTCTGATTGATGAATTTTTGGAGCTGGAACAACACGGCGACGTGGCAGGCTTTGCCGAAGCACGTGAACTTGTGGTGCCTTTGCTTGATGAAGCGGCGCGGCTTTGCCAAGAGGTTCTGTTCCCGCTGAATACGGTCGGGGATGTTCAGGGCCTGAAATATGAGGACGGCGAAGTAAAGACGCCGGAAGGTTTCAAGGAAGCTTATCAGCAATATGTTGAGGGTGGCTGGTCGACGTTGACATGGCCGTCTGAATTTGGCGGACAAGACATGCCAGAATTTTTGAACATGCCAATGTTGGAAATGGTGTGCTCGGCTAATTTGTCGTTTGGTTTGACGCCGGGCCTGACGCATGGCGCGATCTCAGCCATGTTGCTGCATGCCAATGATGAGCTGAAGCATAAATATGTGCCGAAAATGGTTTCTGGCGAATGGTCGGGCGTGATGTGTCTGACTGAGCCGCAATCGGGAACCGATCTGGGATTGGTGTCTACACGCGCTGAGCCAAATGATGATGGCAGTTATGCCATTACAGGAAATAAGATTTTCATTTCATCCGGCGAGCAGGATTTGACGGAGAATATTATCCATCTGGTGCTCGCACGTCTGCCGGATGCGCCAGAGGGCACTAAAGGTATCAGCCTGTTTGTTGCCCCAAAGATGATGGTGAATGATGATGGCTCTCTTGGTGATCGCAATAGTTTCCGATGCGATGGGCTAGAGCATAAGATGGGGATTCATGCCTCGCCGACTTGCGTGATGAATTATGATGGCGCGACTGGCTGGCTGGTTGGCGAGCCGAATAAAGGCCTGAAAGCCATGTTCACCATGATGAATGCGGCACGCCTCTATGTTGGTGTGCAAGGGCTGGGGATTGCAGAAGTCGCACGCCAGAATGCGCTGGCTTATGCGGAAGAGCGCTTGCAAGGCCGTGCGCTGACCGGTCCAGCAAGTCCTGCAAAGGCGGCTGACCCGATTACGGTGCATCCCGATGTGCGTCGCATGTTGTGGACGATGAAAGCCGTCACCGAAGGCATGCGTGGCCTGACGATGGAGACAGCCTTGCAGCTTGATCTATCGCACCGTCATGAAGATGCAGAAGCACGCGAAAAAGCGGATGATTTTGTCCAGCTGATGACACCGATTGTGAAGGGCTACCAGACCGATATGGGGTTTGAAGTGGCAAGCCTAGGCATGCAAGTATTGGGCGGATATGGCTATATTGAAGAATATGGTATGGCGCAATATCTGCGCGATTCACGTATTGCGATGATCTATGAAGGCACCAACGGTGTGCAGGCGATGGATTTGGTGGGGCGCAAATTGGGTGCGCATACAGGCCGTTATCTGCGTAGTTTCTTCTTTAGAGTCGATGCATTCATTGAAGAGCATAAAGACAATCCGGCGATGGCGGAATTTACCAAGCCACTGGCTAAGCATCTAGAATATTTGCAAAAGGCAACGCTTTGGATTGCGGCAAACGGTCTGAGTAACCCGAATGATGCGGGGGCAGGTGCGGTGGAATATGCCCGCATGTTTGCGCTGGTGGCACTTGGTTGGGTCTGGGCGCGTCAGGCGGCAATTGCGCAGAATAAGCAATCAGATGATGCTGAATTTTACGGCTCAAAACTGGCAACCGCACGTTTCTATATGAACAAGGTGCTGCCGGGGACGATCTCGTTATTGGCCTCCATTACCAACGGTTCGGCTAGTGTTATGGCAGACGGGCTGAATGGGTGATGATGTGCAAAAATAGCTAAATTTTGAGCTATTTTAGACAATGTCACAGAACTGTAACAAAGGCATTTTGCTAAGCTATTGATTTATATGAATTCAAAAGTTAATTGTTACTGCAATGCGTCACGTTTGTTAATGTTTTGTTAAGCAGATTTTTGGTATACTAAGAGCATGGTTCATACAGGTACACCCGATCAAGAGCGTGGAGCTAAACTTACAACAGCAGATCTGGACAATTTGATGTCCGGTAAGTTGGGTAAGGACGTGCTTCATGTCTTAGACGATGCAAAATGGGTATCGGCAGATCACAAAGCAAAGCTTAAAGGTAAACTGCAAGGTTCTGGAGATGAACATGATCATAAACATGATGTTGGTGTGCCAGATCAAGATTTAGCAGAGGGTGAGGAACAAGACATTTCACCTAATGGTAAGCGAAAAACTAGAATTAGCGCTAACGAAGCGGCGATTAAGGAACATCATTCGAATATCACTCAGGTACTTGCTTCCGGTGGTAAAATTGAAGGAAGTTATAGTGCTGTAGATGAAGTGCAAGAATTGGCTGGTCAGGCTGGTAAATCAGGGGACGTTAAGACCGGTATCTCAGAAATTGACAATTTCAAAGGCACAACAGAAGTTGCTAATGCTGAAGCGGCTGCCGCTGGCGTAGACCCAAGTGCTCTGATGACGCTAGCTGCGAATGTTCCGGATGCTCGTGAGGGTGGTCGCGGTGCAGTAGTAGAGTTTGAACGAATGAGCTAGACCAACGCTTTCATCTTAGCCTAAAATCTCATACACTCATTTCATGAAAACGAACAAAATTGGCATTGTGCCATATCATTCCGTTGGTTCTGGCCGTGCGTATTTAGTGCATTTGCCCAAGCCAAAGAATGAAGGCGAAGAAGCGCAGATGAAATGGGGCGTTGCGCGTGGCACGTTGCGTTATCGCGGTGATGATGGGCAATGGCAGGATATTAAATATGTCGATATGCTCGATGACATTCCCCGCCATAAGATTGAAGAGCATTGGCATACGGCTCTGCATGAGGCACAAGAAGAATTGGGCGTGACGCGTCAGGACCTTGATCTCTCCAGTGTTGAAGATCACGGCATGATGGATTATGCGTCAGAGACGAAAGTGCCGTACCCGATTCATTGGTTTTCTGTGAAAACCAAAGCATCATTCACCTCGCAAGTGGCGAAAGAACGGGCTATCGATTCGCTCGATATTGGTTTTAAGACGCTGGATGAGATAGAGGCGATGGTGCAATCTGATTCGGTGCCTAACGCGCAATTTAAGGCAGGCTATTTGCCGATACTCAAAGCGATTGATCAGAAATTGGCGTAAGGCGAGATCAGCGCGAAAAACAGAATAGGCAATGGTATAGCCGTCAGCAGTAAGATGCGGAAGATAAAGCGGGAATTCTCGACATGCTTATCAACGCGTTTGGCGAGACTATTGGTGTTAGGCCGTGAGCGTACATAGACAATGCGCACATCATCTTCTGGTTTCATGATATTCCACATATGCTCCGGGATGGTTTGACTACCATCATGGCTATGGCCGCGCCAATCTTCGAAGCTATAATCTACTTTATAGCTCGCACCGTGTTTGCCACTAATGGTGCTTTTTTCTTTAATTGTTCCGGTCACTTCGTGTCCTAGCGACGCGATTTGAAGTTCTTTGGCCTTTTGCCAACGTGTGTAGAAGAAATAAATAGCGGCGATATCCGAGAGCGCAAAGGCGCCGAATACCAGAAAAATAAAACTAGGAACGGACTCAAGCATGGGCGTTATGCCTCCACAAAGCTAATCCTTTTATCTTGTGACTTGAGTATAAGCTTGCCTTCGAGAAAGGCTATCGCATATTGACCAAACACCTCATTTCGCCATCCTTTTAGGCAATCAAGGTCGGGTTGTTCGAGCAGTAATGCCACAATATCTTCTTTTTTGGCGACCAGTTTGCTGGCTACACCGGTCTGTTCGCATTGCAGCTTCAGCAGCATTTTGAGTACATCGGCGAGCGCTTCTTGTTCGGGCGAGAGCATGGGTTTGCGCTTCTCGTCTTTGGGGTATTCGTCTTTGTCTTTTTCTCTGGCGGCTTCTAATGCTGCCATTAATGCCTGCGCATTATCTGCGTTTAGGTGCTTTAGCGCACCTCTCACCTGCGCCAATTCTTCCATATTTTTAGGATTCATATTGGCGATTTGTAGCAAGACTTCGTCTTTGAGTAACCGTCCTCGGGGGATGTTTTTGACCTGCGCCAAACGCTCGCGCCATGACGCTGCGGCGCGTAGTAGATTGAGATATTCTGGCGAGCGGTTTTTATATTTCAGGCGACGCCACGATTCTTCAGGGTCAATTTGATACTGCGATAGCTGGCTGAGCTTATCGAGCTCCTCGGCAATCCATTCATGTCTGCCTTGCGCTTCGATCTTATCGGAGAGTTCTTCATAGATGGCGCGTAGGTGGGTGACATCGGCAATGGCGTATTTGAGTTGGCGCTCGGTGAGTGGGCGTTGCTCCCAGTCGGTGTAGCGCGAGGCTTTATCCAGCGATTTTCCGAGTAGCTTATTTACCAATGCTTCATAGCCGACCGATTCTCCAAAGCCGCAGACCATGGCGGCGATTTGCGTATCGAAAATAGGCGAGGGTACGCTGCCGGTTAGGCGTACAAAGATTTCAACATCTTGTTGGGCAGCATGGAATATTTTTAATATCTCGGGATTTTCCATCAGCTTGAAGAAGGCCGATAAATCCATGCCTTCGGCGAGCGGGTCGATGATGAAATTATGGTCTTCCCCCGCTACCTGAATCAGGCAAAGCTTAGGGTAGTAGGTTTTCTCTCGAATGAATTCGGTATCGACCGTCAGGAAGTGATTGGTGCTTAAATCGTCACACGCTGCTTGCAATTCCTGCGTCGTCGTAATCAGTTGGTACATGGTATCCATTTGTTATTTTTAATCGCTTATAACGCGATGTGTCGCCCGATACAATATGGAGCGCGGATTTGGGGATATTCCATGTTTTACTTAAAAAGGTGATGACGGCTTTGTTGGCTTTGCCATCTTCTGGTGCGGCTGTCACACTTAGTTTGAGCCAGCGCTGATTGTTGCTATCACTTTCCCACCCATGGATTGCGTTGTTGGCCGCTTTCGGCTTTACCCATAAGGGAAGTATGATTTCGCTCACGGCTAAATGAATGGCACGAAGGGGACGTCACAAGCGGTTAAAGCGAGTAGAGAGAGGGTGATAATGATTGTTTTCATGGGCGGATTCCTGCTTGGCAATTGGTAGCCCTTCGTCTATAC
>JALEGK010000001.1 GCA_022763105.1 Rickettsiales bacterium
AGAGGCGAAGCCGGCGCCTGCAGGTGAAATGCCAGTGGTATTGGGGCCGGGCTGGTGTGGTGTGCTGCTGCATGAGGCGGTGGGTCACGGATTAGAAGGTGATTTTAACCGTAAGGGCACCTCGACCTTTTCGGGGCGTGTGGGCGAACAAGTGGCATCCAAGGGTGTAACCGTCATTGATAATGGCACGATGCAAGACCGTCGCGGCTCGCTTTCGATTGATGATGAAGGCACGCCAAGCGGTGAAACCGTCCTGATTGAAGACGGTATTTTAAAAGGGTACATGCAAGATCGCCTGAATGCGCGCCTGATGGGCGTTAAGGCAACAGGCAATGGTCGCCGTGAGAGTTTTGCGCACCAACCAATGCCGCGCATGACCAACACCTATATGCTCAATGGCGAGCATGAAACCGATGAGCTGGTGGCTGCGGTTGATCGCGGAATTTACGCGACGCATTTTGGTGGCGGGCAGGTAGATATTACCTCTGGAAAGTTCGTATTCTCTGCGTCAGAGGCCTATTTGATTGAGGATGGAAAGGTTAAACACCCGATCAAAGGCGCAACCTTGATTGGTAATGGACCGGATGTGATGCAGAAAGTAAAGATGTTAGGAAATGACATGTGTTTGGATGAAGGAATCGGCACATGTGGTAAAAATGGCCAGTCTGTACCCGTCGGGGTAGGTCAACCGAGCATGTTAATTAGCCAAATGACGGTTGGCGGCACCGAAGCTTAATTTTAGAATTTTCCAATATTTCAAAAGGTTAATTTCTTAATCTTAATGTCCTGTTAACCTATGTTACAGTTTTGTGACGGTTACATGAACAGTTTGTGACAATTGCGCCACCCATATTGAGATGTGCGGGGTTTAGCGGTATTATTACAGCTAGGTTACAGATAACGAGTTACCTAAAATTTTAACAAAAACTGTCGTGAAATTTATTAAAAAGGTTAACTTAGTTAACGAAGTTTTAGAGAAAAAAGACGATACTAACAAACATAGACGGCAAAACAATACGCGACTGGGAGCAACAAGAATATGACCTATCAGATCCAGGATCCAAATAAGCCATGGAAAAATAAGCAAGAAGAAGATGAAAGCAATGATTACCAATCGCGTGATCAACGCTCTGAGCAAACCCCCGCATTAATATCTGAGACCGTTGCATTTGACGGTATGGGTGCGCCAGCTGATAGTAAAGCCCTAGAGGCGATTATGGCATATGCTGCTCGTGCAGCGGATTATGCAAAACTAGCGAACGTGATGCAGGGTGGTACTGTTGGCATCTCGGGTCTAGGCACCAACAACGCGAAATTACTGGTTGCAATCAAAGCACATGCGGATCGTTCTCGTGAGAGTTCAGCAGGCCAATGGGCAGGTGCAATCAAGGACGTCAATCGTGGCGGTGGATTTAGTTTGGCATAAAACCAGAAAATTCTTTGCCTTCAGCGCTAGCTCCGCTAACATTCCTACATTACTAATCAAATTATTGGTTTGCCATGTCAACTGACTGGGTCACCAGTGCGTTTAGCAAAAACAGCACCGTTATCGAGATTGACGAAGAGTTGCTCGATGAGGAGGTGGTGATTCTTTTGACGGGTAAAAATAAATTTGGTGACCAAATTTTCTCTTATCTCAAATTAACGCTGCGCCGCTTACAAGATCTCAAAGTCGCTTTAAAAGAAAAGCAGGATTTTATGCCCGCAGAGTTCGGTACGGTACTGGCAGCGGGTAGGGATGAGCCTTCGGCTGAGTTACGCTCTGAGATGGCTATTACCTATAATATGATCGATAAGCCGAAACCGGTTGAAGTCCGTAATAAAGAAAAGCCGAAAATGGCGTCTTTTGCCGTGAAAGATGTCGGCAATTTCTGGGACGATAAATAGGCGGCTTTTTAGTTTCTTTCCACAATTGTGTATTTTTCTTGAATCTGACGTGTTCGATTAACGTCTTCTTAAACTTTTGCGCGTACGCTTGGCATCAATAGGGCCTTTGAGGCTACATGTTTAATAACTTTGGTAATGGCAAGCATATGATGCACTTGGATGAAAAAATGCGTGGAGATTTAGCGCGCTCAGCCACGGCGATGGGGAAGATCATTGAGGCACATGCCGATGATAATGATGTGATCCGCAAAGTGGTAATCGAATTGCCTGAATGGGTGAAGAATGACGATGTGCGTCAGTCTGTCGCCGATTTATGGCAACAAAATGGCTTCGTTGCGACCGTGACCAAAGATGGTTTGATTATCGTAGATGGAGTCAAAGATGGGCTACAACATTAAAGAAGATACCCCTCGCAGTGATTTGCTTGTGATGAAGGTTCAGGATTTTATGGAACGCTGTGCACAAGGCCAACAGGCGCCTGCAGAGCTTCTGGTACGCTCGGATGATACGGCGGAAGCAGTCTTCCAACAGCTATAATCTAGCCTTTCAACACATCTTGCATGCTGTAATAGCCATTGCTTTGGCTAATGGCCCATAATGCGGCTTTGACAGCACCCTCAGCATAGATATCCCGACTTTGTGATTTATGGGTTAGCTCGATGCGGTCGTTTGACCCGGCGAACATAACAGTATGATCACCAATCACCTGACCACCCCGCAATGTTGCAAACCCAATCTCGCCTTTTGGGCGTTCTCCGGTATTGCCTTCGCGCGATAATTGCTGCACATCGGATAGGTTGACGCCACGGCCCTTGGCGGCCGCTTCCCCTAAAGATAGTGCGGTGCCTGAAGGGGCATCGACTTTCTGGCGGTGATGCATTTCGACAATTTCGATATCATAGTGATCGTTCAGTGCAGATGCGGCGGTTTCCACTAAATTCATGAGCAGATTGACGCCAACTGACATGTTGGAAGACCACAGAATCGGTGCATTTTGTGCGGCGTCTTTGAGTGCGCTCATCTGAGCGTCATCTAGTCCGGTGGTACCACTAATTAAGGCTGTGCCCGTTTGGGATGATTTCTCAGCGAGTTTAATGGTGAGTTCTGGGCGCGTAAAATCGATGATCGATTCAGCGTGATAAAGCTCATCAAGATTATCGGTAATCGTCAAGCGGGAGCGATCAAGACCCAGCGCTGCGAGCTGGTCCAGCGCGCCGCCAAGCTGCTCGGTTCTGACGGAGCCGATGACATGTTTGACGTTTGGCTGCTTGAGTGCTTCAGCCAGTAACACGACACCCATACGTCCGGTGCAGCCTGCGATACCTAAAATGGTCATTCTTTTAAATCTTCCCAGAAATCTTTTACTTTGCTGAAGAACCCTTCTGATTCCGGCGAGGATTCTTTGCCTGCGGCTTTGTCGAATTCTTCGAGTAGCTCGCGTTGTTTTTTGTTCAGTTTTACCGGCGTTTCTACATGCACCTCAATATACATATCGCCGCGTGCGCCAGAGCGCAGCACCGACATGCCCTTATTGCGCAGTCTGAATTGGTGGCCGCTTTGGGTGCCTGCCGGAATATTTACTTTCACGCGCCCGCCTTCAATGGTTGGCACTTCGATGCTGCCGCCTAATGCGGCGGTGGTGAAGCGTAGCGGTACCTTGCAATAGATATTAGCGCTATCGCGACGGAATAGTTGGTGGGGCTTCACAGAGATGAAGATATATAAATCGCCGTTTGGGCCGCCCCTGAATCCGGCTTCTCCTTCGCCTGCTAAGCGAATGCGCGTGCCTTCTTCCACGCCTGCGGGAATGCTGACGGAGAGCGAGCGTTCTTTGCGGCTTTTACCGGTTCCTGCGCATGCTTTACACGGTTTTTTGATGATTTTACCGGTGCCTTGGCAGGTGTGACAGGTGCGCTCGATGGTGAAGAAGCCTTGCTGCGCGCGAATTTTACCCATGCCTGAACATGTCGGGCATTCTTCGGCTTTGGTGCCTTTTTCGGCGCCTGAACCATCGCATGAATCACAGGTAACCGATGTGGTGACTTTGATGGTTTGCTGTTTGCCACGGAAGGCATCTTCCATCGTGACTTCGAGGTTATAACGCAAATCAGAACCGCGTGCGGCACCAGAGCTGCGCGGACCTGCACCACCTCGGCGTGCTCCGGTAAAGTCACCGAATAAATCTTCGAAAATATCGCTAAAGCTGCTTGAGAAATCAAAGCCAGCATCGCCCGGGCCACCAGCACCTGCCATGCCATTGGCAAAAGCATCATGGCCGTAACGGTCGTATGCTGCACGCTTTTGCGGGTCTTTTAGGACATCATAGGCTTCGTTGACTTCTTTGAAGCGCTGCTCGGCTTCTTCGTCACCCTGATTTTGGTCGGGGTGATATTTCATGGCGAGTTTACGGTATGCGCGCTTAAGCTCGGACTCATCGGCCGTGCGCGAAACACCTAATACGCTATAAAAATCATCCGCCATGCTTACCCCTCAACCATACCTGCCCGCCGATGTTGGCAGGTGGATATGGTCGTATTTCTCATTGGCTGTTAGTCTTTTTTGTCTTCGTCGATTTCTTCGAAATCAGCATCAACGACTTCCGCTTCTGATACGGTTTCAGCGCCAGCATCACCCTCATCAGCGGCAGGTGAAGCGTCGGCTGAGCCGCCATCTTCATCGCCTTGTTGTGCCTTGTAGACTTCCTCCCCAATCTTCATCATCGATTGGGTCAGCTTTTCCATTGCTGATTTGATTTTGTCTTTATCTTCGCTTTCATACTCCCATTGCAGGGCTTTGATGTCAGCTTCCAGCGCTTCTTTATCGTCGTCAGACATTTTGTCTGCATGTTCGTCGAGGTTTTTCTGCGCTTCGTGAACCAGGCTTTCCGCCTGGTTACGGATTTCGATCAGCTCACGCTTCAGCTTATCTGCTTCTGCGTTTTCTTCTGCATCCTCAACCATACGATCGATTTCGTCCTCGGTCAGACCACCAGATGCCTGAATACGGATCTGCTGTTCTTTACCGGTCGCTTTATCTTTCGCCGATACGTTGACCAAACCGTTCGCATCAATATCGAAGGTGACTTCGACTTGCGGGATACCGCGTGGGGCAGGCGGAATACCGACCAGATCAAACTGACCAAGCAGCTTGTTATCGGCGGCCATTTCACGTTCCCCTTGGAACACCCTGATACTCACCGCTGTCTGGTTATCATCGGCGGTAGAGAATACCTGAGATTTCTTGGTCGGAATCGTCGTGTTACGCTCAATCAAGCGGGTGAAGACACCACCCAGCGTTTCAATACCCATCGATAGAGGGGTTACGTCAAGCAGCAGGACGTCTTTTACTTCACCACGAAGTACGCCACCCTGAATGGCAGCACCCATTGCGACTACTTCGTCAGGGTTTACACCTTTATGAGGCTCTTTACCGAAGAATTCTTTTACCGTTTCCACGATCTTCGGCATACGGGTCATACCACCCACCAAGATCACTTCGTCGATCTCTTCAATGCTCAGCCCCGCATCTTGTAGTGCCGCTTTACACGGCTCTACCGTACGCTTGACCAAATCTTCCACCAGGCTTTCCAGCTTAGAGCGGGATAGTTTGATGTTAAGGTGCTTCGGGCCAGACTGGTCAGCGGTGATGAACGGTAGGTTCACTTCGGTTTGTTGTGTGCTAGAAAGCTCGATCTTGGCTTTCTCCGCTGCTTCTTTCAGACGCTGTAGCGCCAAACGGTCGGTTTTCAGGTCGATGCCATTTTCTTTTTTGAACTCGGTCGCCAAAAACTCGAGCAAACGCATATCGAAATCTTCACCACCCAGGAAGGTATCACCGTTGGTTGATTTTACTTCGAATACGCCGTCACCAATTTCCAGCATGGATACGTCAAAGGTACCACCACCCAAATCGTATACCACGATGACTTTACCGTCTTTTTTGTCCAGACCGTAGGCCAGTGCCGCAG
>JALEGK010000030.1 GCA_022763105.1 Rickettsiales bacterium
AGGCGCTGAATCGAAACAGGATAAAGTACATAGAACGGCCGCTAAATTTGGCTTTGGTGCGCGCGAATTGCCTGCCCCTGCCAATGACGATTTAGCAAACACAGCCGTGCGTGTCGATGCACCGCTTTCACGTGTTCTAACCAGCCAGCTCAGCTCTGAGCGTGTTGAAGAAGTGCCCGGTCTTGATCGCGGCGATACACACTCTTAAACACATTGCTTACGCGACATTCACCGCTTCAAATTCAGCTAGGCTTTTGGCCTTCGCTTCGGCTTCCGCATCCGCATCTAACCATAGCTCTAGCTTGATATCGGCGCGCTGATATTTATCGGTATCGGCTTTGGTTAGCGGAATATCGACAAACCCCATCGAGCGATAGAGATGGCAGGCCGGATGCAAGCTGCGGCTGGATAGAATAAAGATGCGCTTGGCGTCCAGACGTGTCTTGGCATCATCTATCACATGACGCAACAGCGCACGCCCAATACCCTTGCCACGCACATTGCCGGTGGTGCCCATTTTGGTGAATTCGTAATGACCATCTTCTTCTTTATAGAGCGCTGCGGTGCCTAAAATTTGCCCGTCAATCTCAGCGAAATAGACCATGCCGCCATTATCGATGATGTATTTCTTCGGATCATTCATGACCTTCTCATCATGCGGTTCCAGTTTGAACAGCTCCTCAATCCACGCCTTGTTGATGCTGGCAAAATACGGCGCCAACTCTTCGGAGTAATCATGAATACGAATACGCTCAGAATAATAATGGCGCTGATGATCGGCCATGCGCTGCGGCAGGCTCGCATCGGTAATGGCGCGCTCATAATTATCTAGCAATGCAAGCAGCGAGTAGGGTAGCTCGGCACCAATTTCCTGCTGGGTTTGACGAATCGCATACCACATCGGCTGCAAACGCTTCACGAGTGCCTTGCCCTCGGCGGTCAGGCGCATCACCTTAGCGCGCTTATCATCGGCATGGGTGTGGTACGACAAAATATTGTTCTTCTCTAAGATGCTGGCCTTCTGGCTTACGCTCGCGGCTGACACACCAAGCGCAGATGCCGCATCGCTCATGCTCACCTCATGCTCTTGGTCAAGCAAAGAGAGCAGGGGAAAACAGCTCGGCTCAAAATCAATGTGATTGGCGGCGTAAAATTCTGACGTCGAACCATATAGCGTATCTGAAATACGTTTTAAGCGACTACCCAGCGCTAAAAAACCTAGCGCATGTAAATGATCCGGTTGAGACATAGCATCCTCTATTGTGATTGTATTTGGCCATAGCGTAACCAGCCGAATAAGAACTGCCAGAATATATAGTTAAGTGTTTAAGTAAAAACAAGACTATTGATGGGGTTATTAGAATTTGCGCCTATCTAGTGAATAAGGCGGTGTGCCAATACTAGATATTGATTAAATTTTATTAACGACTGCACAGATACTAATTGAATATTTATATGTTACGGATTACTTCTGTAGGCAATCACAGCCCATAGGAGATTAAGGACATGGCAACCATCACCGGAACATTGGATAACGATACTCTAATCGGTAGCGAATTCGCGGACGATATTTCTGCATTCGATGGCAATGATGTGGTCTTCGGTAACGAAGGCGATGACACGATTTATGGTGGCTTAGGCCAAGACACGCTATGGGGCTGGCTCGGCTCTGACATCATCGAGGGTAACGAGGGCAACGATTTGCTCGGCGGTGATGGCGGCAATGATACGCTGTATGGTAACGAGGGCAGCGATTCGATTTACGGTGTAGATGGCGACGACCATATGTATGGCGGCGCAGAGGCTGACCGCATCGAAGGTGCATCGGGTAATGACTATATCAATGGCGGTGCAGGCGGCGACTTTATGCATGCCGATATTGGCAATGACTCCATCGATGGTGAAGACGGAAACGACATCGCCTATGGCGGTGAAGGTGATGATTCACTCGATGGTGGCGCAGGTGATGATTCATTGTTTGGTGAGTCGGGCAATGACAGCGTCTATGGCGGTGCCGGTAACGATATGATCTTGGTCGATAACGGCGATGATTACGTTGAAGCACAGGGCGGTAACGATCTGGTGTATGGCTGGAGCGGCTCTGACACGCTTCGCGGCGGCGAAGGTAACGACACGATTCTGGGCGATTGGGAAGGCGATGAACTTCGCGGTGGCGCAGGCGATGATTTGATCTTTGGTGGCTCAGAAAATGACACCATCTATGGCGGCGCTGATAATGATGTGCTGGCAGCAGAGTGGGGTGATGACTGGGTCGATGGTGGCACGGGTGATGACACCATCTATGGTGGCGCGAATGTCGATACGCTGTTTGGTAACGAAGGTAACGACTCTATCGATGGTCAGGAAGAAACCGACTATATTTACGGTGGCGCAGGCAACGATAATCTGTTCGGTAATGGCGGTAGCGATTACGTCGAAGGCGGCGATGGCGACGACACGCTCGATGGTGGCGTGGGTAATGACATTATCGTCGGCGGTAAAGGCTTTGACGATGCCACGGATGATGAAGGCGTCGATCAATTCTTATTCTTCTATTCAGCAGAAGGTAATGACGAGCTCGATGCGCTCGTACCAAATGTCATGACCGTTCATAACTATAATTACGGCGAAGATTATTTAGCATTCAACGCCAATGTGAATGAGGTGACGCTGAACGAAACCATGGTCAGCAATGACGGTACCTACACGTACCTCACGCCATTCTCACACGACACGAATGATCATATGCGCCTCGTCGGTGTGCATGATCTGACCTATAATGTGAACACATTTGATAATGGTACGGCGGAAGATACATCGGATGATTTCTACGTCATCGAATTCCTCCCAACACCGATTGCGCTTGCTTAGGCATTAAGGGCCATCGCGCCCACCGCCTTTATCTTGGGCTTTAGTGAATGGATGCGGCTGCGTAAGCATCGCCGTATCGCGGCGTGCGCCTGGAATATTTCCTAAAGCTGGTGCCATGGCGCGGCTAGTGGTTAGTGGTCCGTCTTCAATCGATGCCGACCATTGATCAATCGTCTCTTTCAACGCTTCAACATCGTGAAAGCGATCAAAGAACGCCGCCGCTGCGGTAATGTATCGCTCGCCTTTTGCATTACGCAACGGACCAGCCCCCCAGATTTCTTCTGCGCTTGCTGCTTTTAGTTGGCGCGGGTCTAGAGCCTGATCATCGTGATGAATAATCGGATCAACATAGCCAGCTGCTTGCATGGCTTTCGCATCGGTTAGCGCGCGGCCATCGCGATAGAGATAAAGCAGATCAAGTGCGTCTGAGCTTAAATGGGGACGGTACAAATGACTCACATGATAAGATTTGCTCATGACCTTTGCAGCTTGCGTGCTAAATGCGGTAATCTCTCTGACTGCCTCTTCATTAGCAACGATCAACGCATCCCGCACGGTGACACCTTGCGCCTGTAATGCATCATCGACAATGCCTTGCATATTAGCATGTGGAATGTGAATCCCTGCCGCATGCACCAATCCGAATGGCATAATGCCCACGCCATTTACGCCTAAACTATGACGTACCAAAGTGGCGGTGGTAATGTCATTGGGGACGCGGTCTGCATTGCTAGCAGCAATAAACGGCGCATGCTTGATACTTTGCGGATATTCTTTCGCAAGCTGTTGTGACAGCTGAATGGCCTCGACATAAAAAGGCGAGACGCCTGCCGCTAATATGCCTTCTCTGTTAGGAGGTAGGTGGGTTTTACCGCGGCTATCAATCGCCTCAACTATGACAGGTGGCGTACGGCGATGCAGTTCAATAATCGCTTCGGCTGTGTCTCTGACAGCCTCTTCATATTGCTTTAGCTCATACGGATGGGCATGCCCACGGGCACGGTAAAGATTGTCACGTGCGACTGCCCGAAAGACGGTGCGGAGTGTATTGTCATCAATGCGTCCTTCGCGATGCGCATGCAGTATCGGATTGAAGATGACATAAGGAAGTTCAAGTAATACCTTAGCATCACGTGTTAGCTCGGTATTTTCACGCAGCATATCCGTATTCGATTTGTCGTAATGATAGTCGCGCAGATATAACAAGAACGGACCGTCTCGTTGTTCGGGAAAAGCTGCTTTATTGAATGCTTTAAAATCCATCTTTAACCTATTGCGGTCCGCTAACGCCGCCGCCTTTGTCTCTTGCGATGGGTGGGGTGCTAAGGGCCGTTTTGCCTTCTGGTAACACCACTTTTGCTCCGTACTCGTTACTCGCGTTATCAAGTTCAATCTTCACATTAGTGCCCTTGGGCTGCGATTCAATAAAGCGGTTAACCGCTTCAATAAATTGCCGGCCTTGTTGATTTTCTAATACGGATGCGCCCCACGCATCGCTCGCGGATTTGCCGTAAAGTTGATGGCCTGCATTCGGATGTCGCGGCTGCCCATCTGTGATGACGGGATCGTAATAGCCATTGCGTTGAATATCCGTACCGCTATGAAGCTGCCCCTGAACAAAGAAATACAAATAATCTAATCGGTCATGCGAAAGTGGATGACGTTTGGATTGATCAGGCTCACCGGCAGACTCGAGCACATATTCGGTTATGGCCTGTTTTTCGAGCGCAACGGTCATTTTCAAAAAGTCGGGATGGGCGGCAATCATCGTATCAACCACCTTTGCGCCCTGACGCTGTAAGGTTTCATCAAAGGTGCCTTGCGACTTATAAGCTTTAATGGGAATGCCGCTGGCATGCAGTGCACCGATATTGACAATGCCATATCCGTTCTTGCCAATCATGTCCGAGGCGATGGTAGCAGAGGTTACATCATCGGGGATGCCATCTTTTTGCGAGGCAGCAATGAATGGCACATATTTAAGGCTCTCAGGAAAACGCTCACCCATCTGTCGCGATAAGAGTAACGCTTGCTGCATTTCCGGCGGGTATTTTTTATTAATGCCAAGTTGATGATGATGCAAATAAGGAGTGCCGCGCGTATCATGTGCCACCACAGGCACGGGGGGCTGACGGTTATGTAATGCTATGGCCATATACGCTTTTTCCATGTAAGCACCAATGCGATCTTGTAGTGTCACACCATGCTGTATGTAAAATTCACGCATCTCGCCGCTGAGCGTTTTCTCCTCATGGCGCGCATAATCACTAAAGAACTCCAACAATTGTTCATCGGTGATCGCCCTGTTACGGTGTGCGGTAAAAATGGGGTTAAATGCGACGTAAGGTAGCTCTAGGCTAACCGTTGCACCACGTGTCAGCTCGACATTCTCGCGCAGCATTTTAGCGGTCGAATCATCAAAATGATTCTCGCGCATCACCACAATATGCTGAGTTGTCTCACCAGCCTTTGGCCGTACTGCCGCTGTATAATCTCTAAAGCCCACAGGCTGCCCTCTCCATCGAGATAGAGTGTTTCACCCTTTAAGAGTAAAGCGATAAGGTAAAGAAAATCCTAAGGAATCAGTTATTTGCCAAGGGCAGATTTGAGCGAGCGCACCATATTGTTAGGCGAAGAAGGCAGCGCCCCCAGCAATTGCTTGGATTGTGGCGAGCCAGAACTTTGCAGCGACTGAATCGAATTCAGCGCCATCGAATTATAATAGCGCGACATGCCCATATCGCGGCCTACACCGCCCGTGCCGCTGGCATAAGCAGAGCCAAGTGATAGCTGTGAAAGCACGCCCATATCACCCATATTGGCGCTGGATTGCAGATAAGGCAGCCCCATATCGGCCTTGCCCATGCTCAAATAATTCGAGCCGATTGAGCCTTGGGTCAGCGCTTGCGAAAATGGATCGAGCGAGCCGCTGCCCAACCCGTCAAAATTGATGAAGCCTGCCAAGCTAGGCGAGCTAAACCCAATGGCCTGCTGCGAGAAAGAACGCGCCACCATACCAGCGAATCCTTCTAAATCCATCATATCACCAAAACGCGACATGCCGACCATATGCTCAAGCTCTAAGCGCAGACGCGCCACCGATTCACCAATCGCATCACACGTATCGGCAATCTGCATAATGCCGGTTTCTTCAGCGAGCGTGTGGCAGCTATCGCCAAGCGATAAGGTGCTATGCCAAAGCTGGCGACCAATGCCGGTCACCAACAAAAACCCGACAATAATACCAAGCAATGTCAGCGTACCAAAGCCCGCCTGAGAATGGCGCATCGATGTCTTTGCGTGTTTCATGCCCCTATTATAGCAGAAAAAGATTTAAGAAAAAGTTGCTTAGATTGGCCGATAGATAGATGACGAGAAGATAACATCCTCGGTTTGCTTACCTTTTCTTAAAGTTTCTGCGTTAGCGTGGGTGGGTGAGGAAAGAGAAGACGGAATGAACGATCAGTCACCACAGCAAACACCTGCCGCCTATTTGCAACAATTGGCGGAAGGCAAAGGTGTGCCAATAGAAGATGTAGCCCAAGCGGCAGGGTTGCATTGGGATGATCTGCAACGCCTCAGAAAAGATACGGGCTTTTACGGCACATTAAAGATGAGCCCGATATATCAAGTGCTGCAAATGAGTTTTGACGAGCGCCGCACCTTCGATCAATTAGCCTATGCCCATTGGCCGCATCGCGTGCTGCCATATCAGGATACAAACCCCGAAGACGTCTCCATGACTAAGGCGCGCGGTCAGCAGCTCTTGCACATGATAGAGCGACGAGGCATCGGCATGGATAAAGTGCAGGAGATACTTGGCATCAACGACCCAGACCCGTTGGCACCGCCAGGACGGTTGGCGCGTGACAGATTAAATGGACTTGATGGCGGAGTGAGCGAAGCACAAACACAAATAATCTATCAATTTATTCAGGATGTGGCATCCATAGACGATACAGAGCGTAACGCATTCCTGAATGAACAATCCCACATTTCAGAATTATGGCATCATCATGCGCTGGAATCCGAAACCATACCCGATTTTATGCGTGCTAAATTCACGCAAAGAGGCATCAGTCAGGCAGCAATCGCTGAGCGTCTGGAAAGAACGTCCGATCATATGGCGCATGCAATGGGCGGCAAAAAGCCATTCCCTTATAAATGGGTCAATGATTTTGATCATATTCTGTATTTCGAGCCAGATGAGTGGCAGCATCTGCAGGATTTATACGAGCGCAATCATGGCTACAGCTCGGCTTTCATGATGAATCTGGTCTATGCGGAAAGCCATCAAGGCTTGCCATTGCGCCCCGATATGCCATTACCAGAGGGTGAATTATCGAAGCAGGCAAAAGGGTTGATAAATAGTTTAGGTTGGGATCATCTGTTGGATGAAACAATCAACAAACCTGCTGCTGCAAAACCAGCTCCTGCCAAAGCAAATGGCGCAGGCTTTAGAGATGACGCTAATCATACCATTAGCAAACCCAAGCGCCCAGAGCGTGTGGTGGTAGATGAACAGATGGGGTTAATGGAAACATTACAAGCCGTAGGTATTACCCTGCATGAGTTAACCGAACATATCAACCCGCGTGCTATGAGCGAAGGATTAGACCGAGGCTTTAGCCCCAAAGCGCTAAAACGTGTGCTGGAACAAGAGATGCTTCAGCCGCCTCACATTGTTGAAGCGGTGCTTGCCGCCAATGAACGCCATCGTGAAGCAGCGCAAAGAGCAGGTGGCGCAGGTTCTGTCGGTTCTTAACGCACAATCAGCTTATGCTGGGTGTAATCATGCATTGTCTGGGCAATACCACCCACACCTAATCCACTCTGTTTGCGACCACCAAATGGCATGTAATCGACACGGAAGGCGGTGGTGTCATTGATCATCACGGCGGCCGCATCGATGCGATCTGCATAGGCTTCGCAGTCTTTAATGTCTGCGCCCCAAACACTCGCCTGAAACGCATAAGGAGTGGTGTTAATGCGCGCGAGTGCCTCATCGGGTGATTCATAGCCATAGACGGCAACGACCGGTCCGAAGATTTCTTGGGTGGAAAGCGCTGCATCATCGGGCACATCAAACAGCACGGTGGGCTTATAGAGCGACTCAGAGATCGCTTCCGCACCGCACATCACCTTACCGCCACCTGCCATCGCATCCATCACGCTTTTATGAATGCGCGCGAGCGCTTGTGGCGTAATGATGGGGCCGACATCGGTATGCTCATTTGCAGGGTCGCCAACCTTTAGCGCTTCGGCTGCCTCGGCAAGCTTACGCGCGAGATTTCCCGCCTCATTCCACGGCGCATAGATGCGCTGGGTGGACACACAGACCTGACCCGCATGCGCCATGCTTCCTTTGATCAGGGTATTGACCATCCGGTCACTGACATTGGCGTGCGGCAGAATGAGGGCAGGGGCGATGCCACCATGCTCCAACGCGCAGCGCGTGCCAGGGGCCAGCTTTGATCGCAAATGCCAACCGACTTTGGCCGAGCCAATGAAGGATAAGAAATCCACGCGGGCATCGCAGGCGAGTGGCTCAGCGAGCGCATCCTCACACAGCAACAATTGGCAGAATGGCTCAGGGACGCCGCAGCCGTGAATGATCTCAACGAGTTTGGCTGCCGTCAGTGGCGTGCGCAGATCGGGCTTGAGTATCACCGGAGCACCCACCGCAATTGCAGTGATCACCTGATGCACGAGCAAGTTAAGCGGATGATTAAACGCAGAGATGGCTACCACCACGCCAATTGGCTCGCGCTTGGTATGTAATTGCTTGTCTTCAGCCGCTGGCACCAAGCCCTGAGGCAGCGCAACGCCTGCCAACATTTCATGCAAACAGCTTGCGGCATGGCGAATACCAAAAATGGCGCGATCAATTTCAATGAAAGTATCACGTTGTGGTTTGCCGCCTTCCGCGATCATGATGCTAGCGAATTGATGTTTCTCAGCCTCGACCTTATTGGCGATGGCATGCAACGCATCGATACGTGCCTGAGGCGATAACCAGCCCGCACGGTCTGCAAAGGCTGCTCGCGCCGATTCAAGCGCCGCATCAACCTGATCGGGCGTTGCCAGCGTAATCTCTTCAATATCGGATGAATCAAACGGGTTCACCACGGTGACATGCGTGCGCAAATCGGGGTTGGGCGCGGCAAGCTCAGTCTGTGCTACGGGTGTAATGCTCATGCGCGGCAAATTAGCACATTAAAAAGCGTGCGGCTAGCAGAGTCATGCTGGTTTTACGTGTTAAACGCTACGATTAGCGGGCGATTGATCGATTTCACTATGTTTACCTCCACTGCCTGTCGGGGTAAGTAATCCCAAATCTCGCTTCAGCTCAGGGGAGGTTCTATCTGGAAAAACTGTTGATATCACCGTGTTAATTTCGTCGGGGGTAAGAGGCTTGGCATTGTCTGTCGCGAATTCACTTTTGGGGTGTAATACACTTTGAAGCGCCGCTTGCACTACGGTAGTGCCAAATTTACCGACATATGCCTTCAGGCAATCTTCGGTCGGAATATCTGTCAGGCCTTTCATGTCTAGCCCTTGTGCCTTGGCATAATTATCCAAGATTAACTTAAAATCATGGTGATCAAGCACCCCTTTATCACCGCCTGAAGTTGCATCAATGTGACTGAGTGAGTGAATAGCGCGATCTACCGAAGAAGGTAGCATCTGACGTGACGAAGCGGGTAGGAGCGGGGCTGGTTCTTTTTTGAAGCTCGCTAATGCATCGAGCATATCTTTGTCTGGCTGTGTGGCCATGTCATTATCTCCTAATCGTTTTAATCCGTGTCTAAATCGCACGATTAAATCTAATCTATCTGAAGAATAACGATTTTAGTGTGAAGCTTTTGTGACATTAGGTGATAAAAATGCGCAAAATACGCCATATAATGAGCGCTCATTTTCCGCCCCCCAGAAAAAAGCGTTTTGCTTTAACCCTTTATTAAACATCCAAGAGTATCTTGGAAAAAAGAAGGGGATACAAAGCCCCGTTAAACATCACGTAGAAGATGAAGAAAACACACTAACTAAACACATAAAGAACAACGAGACAAAAACAGGAAGAGAACGAGGTGAGCGAAGATGGTATCTCTGGATCAATATATTAGCCAATTGGAAGCCTATCCGGCACTGCCGCCGGAAATCCATATTGAAGATCTGCGTATTATGGTCGGTGACCGTATCATCGATATACGCGAGCAAATTGCCCTTTCACGCGACGATAAGAAGAAGTTAGAGTCTAAAACCAATCTGGGCCGCCAGAAGATTTGCGACTATAGCTTTGATGATGGCCGCGAGACCTCGATTTATGTCAGTAAATATGATCTGGCGACCGCTAAAGAGCGCGCCAAATTCTACGACAACCATTTCCACCCACATGTCGGCAATGTGATGCTGCATGACGTGCCACTTCGCGTAGAGCGCGCTGCATGGCAAGCTTCCCAGCTATGGGAACGCGAGCAAAAAGAACGCAGCATGGCCGATAAGCTGAAAAACGGTAAATCAGGCGATCAGGTTGGCGAGATGTCGCAACGTGAAATCATCCGCTATACCGTCTATACCCGCTATGCTAACGGCTCTCGCTGCCACGCAGTGCTGACCGAAGTAGCCGAATTTGTCTATGGCTTCAGCCTGAAAAAAGGCAGCCAGCGCATGCTGTTCAAGCTGAATGACATTATTACCGACGATAAGCCAGTCCGCGCGCGTTACACCAAAAACTGCATCAAAGACGCAGAGGGCCGCGAGATTGTGCTGGACGATAACAAGCTCACCATCGATATCCGTGCATTAGACATGGCAGAGATGGCACCAGCCCGCGAAAAAGCCGCAAAAGCGCACCAAGCGCCAGTCTTTGACGCACAGGCAGAGCCAGTATTTACCGCGCCGGATCGTTCTCAGAGCGAGGGTGAAAGCAATTCATACACGAATGACGGCGCGACCAATATCACCGCAGCAACCATGACTGCGGCCGCAGAAATCATCGCACAGGAAGCACCATCACAGCCAATCAATGGCAACCATGCAAATGGATCAATGAATGGTGCACACACGAATGCTCATGAATCCATCATTGTTGAGGCCAACGGATCGCCGATAGCGCCTGAACAAGCGTCACAGCCAGCACGGGAGGCGACCCACCCGCAGGCCGAGACGGTCCTAGAACGCAATGACGACGTTGCGGCTCCGGGTGAGACGATTGATACGATTCAGGGCGCGTCGTGCAACGGGGCCTTTGATATGAGCGCGCCATACGGCATTCAGCTGGATGACATGCCATACAAGCCCGCTGCACCGACGCAAAATGGCCTTAATGGTCATGATGCAGAGGAAGAAGTGGCTGCTATTGCCGCAGAAACCGCAGAAATGCAGGCTGCAGAGGCGCAAGCAACTAATCCTCAGTCCGATCCGAATAGTTTCTAGATAAATACTGGTTTTACTATTTAGCCTTTATTTGACGTTTTATTTGAACGTTCGGCCATATTGACGCAATTTTTTGCGTGACAAATCAAAAATTTCCGAATAAAACCCACAGCCGTCGGGGCGTGCAGTATCAGTGAATAAGTCACTGTAAATGGTTAATAAGTTAACCAATCGCGACATCTTTTTACCGTATAGAAGAAGATGTAACATAACCTTCACAACAAATTATGTTGCTTTTGGTTATAATAGCGATTATTAACGTTTGTTAACTTTTATGAGCAAACGTCCTACGCACAAAGAAAATGAGCAAATGCTAGGGCAAGCAAGAGAGGATGCAGCAAAATGGCTACTTTTGATCTAACCGACGGTAATGACGCGTTTGGTGATGACAATAACGGTAATACCATCAACGCACTAGGCGGTAACGATACCGTTTGGGGTAACGAGGGTAACGATTCTATCAACGGTGGTAGCGGAAACGACCTGCTTTGGGGCTGGTTGGGTTCTGATACGCTAATCGGTGGTGACGGCGACGACACCATGGGTGGCGATGAAGGCGACGATTCTCTACGCGGTGGCGCTGGTAACGATTTCATGTACGGTTTTACAGGTAATGACCGCCTATTCGGTGAGAGCGGCAATGACCGCATCGAAGCATGTTTCGGCGATGATTATGTCGAAGGTGGTACCGGTAACGATAACCTATACGGCGAAGATAACGACGATACCATCTATGGTGGTACCGGTAACGACATCATCTTCGGTGGTAACGACAATGACTCTCTACTAGGTGAAGATGGCGATGACATGCTATTCGGTGAGCATGGCAATGACTACATCAACGGTGGTAACGGTTTTGACATCATCTTCGGTGATGATGGTAACGACTACCTAGATGGTGGCGCACAGGATGACCTGATTTATGGTTGGACCGGCGACGATACCATTTTGGGTGGTTCTGGTAACGACACCATTGGTGGTGACCAAGGTAACGACTCTCTACGCGGTGGCGCTGGTAACGATACCATCTACGGCTGGAGTGGTGATGATTTCCTATATGGTGAAGATGGTTTTGACCTGATCAAAGGTGAGACCGGTGACGATTGTGCCTATGGTGGCGATGGTGGCGACATCATTAAAACCCACGAAGGCGACGACACAGTAGAAGGTGGTAACGGTAACGACACGATTGCCGGTGGTTCTGACGACGACACCATCTGTTCTGGCGAAGGCGACGACCTCGTTTACGGTGGTGACGCACGTGACCCAGATTCTGGTGACGAAGGCACCGACGGTAACGACACCATCAACGCTGGCGGCGGTAGAGACCGCGTATTCGGTGAAGAAGGTGACGATCTGATCTGTGGTGACCACACCTGTGATAACACCCTGTCTCCAAACGGCGACAAAGATACCCTTTCTGGTGGTGACGGTAACGATACCATCCTAGGTGATACCGACCATGACTGGATTTTCGGTGATGCAGGTAACGACCAGCTATATGGTGTAGATGGTAACGATTGTATCTGGGGTCGCTCAGGTAACGACACCATGACCGGTGGTACAGGTTCTGACCTGTTCGTATTCGATAACTACAAGCTGCAATATAATGATGAGCAGTATGACACCAATAATGATAACCGTCTGGACTTCCTGGGTACCGACCACGATATCATTACCGACTTTAACGGTGCAGAAGACAAGATTGCATTCCACAATTACTACTTCCAAGATGGCCAAGGCGATTGGGTGTATGTGGACATCGCAGCAGCAGTTGCAAATGCTACCGAAGTAAATGGTGGTGTTCTGATTCAAATGACCGCTAATGACAGCATCTTCCTACAAGGTGCAGACAAAGCGGATCTGATCTACGGTCAGAACGTAACCAACACCTATGACTTTAACATCCAGTATAACAACGAAGAAGGCTTCTTCCCAGGCACGTTCTTCGATCAGTTCGACGGAGCTGGTAACCCAATTTCTGGCTAATACGTCATAGAATAGAAATTTGTGCGTAAAAAACCTCGTCCTTGTGGCGAGGTTTTTTCTTATATCATCGATTATAGTACGCCATTCGCGTATAATCGGCTCATGGACTGGCAGAAGCTGAAATTCTGGAACCGTAAACCGCCACTTAGTGCCGAGGATGAGCGCAAGGCCGTCTTTGCCGCCTATGAATCGGCCTGCCTAAACCTTGATAAAGCCGCCGAAGAGGCGGTCGAGCTGATCGATGCTGATATCTGGAACCGCTATCATTGCCGTCTGCGTCTTGGCTTCGCACTCGATGGCGTGCCCGCCAAAAACGAAGATTCCGCGCCCGAAGCCGACGAGCTACGACGCATCAACCGCGATTACATCGAAAAAGAAGTGCGTCATAAGAATAAAGACGAACTCAGCGTGCTGGATTACGAAGTCTCTGCGTTCGATTACAGCTTCCTCGAATATACGATTCAAACGGGAGCCTTGCTGCCCAAACGTGCCATTGCCGCAGCACCCAAAGCCAAACGCGTCATGCAACGCATCGCACGTGATTTAGGCTTCGAGCAATTCCGCTTCAGCCCCTACGAGCTGGGCCATGAGGCAAGCTTTGAAGAAAAGGTCAGCGTTAGCCCGCAACGTGTCTGTGTGAGTTTGTGGCGTGCGATTGGTGGTGGTGATTCGGGCGAACATCCAAGCTGGCATAACATTACCGAAGACCCGCTCATTCGCGGCCACGCAACCGGACGTGACAGCCTGAATGTGTTAGCCGCCAGCATGATCTGGATGGCACCGCGCGAGAATTCCTATTCGCGCTATGGCGATGAAACGCCAAGCTCGCCGCAATATTTCTACTGCAAAGACCGCGATTCGGTAAATGGCGATTCGGGCCATGGCGTCTGGGCTTTTATGGGCAAGAAGGCGCAAAATAAACGCCTCGAGAACCGACTCGCAGGCGGCGATGCCCGCCCAAGTTTAGCAGCACTGGGTACCATGCTGGCAGTCAGCGCAGGGCTGAACGGTAAGATTACATTCCCGGATGCAGAAGAGATCAATCCGAGCGGCCAAGAAAAACTCGATGCCTATGAGCCGGACCGCGCCATTCCAACCAATCGTGGCAAAGTGCTGAAAATGTTCAAAGCTGGGCCGAAGAATGCCGCTTACGCCGAGCTGGAACGCATTGCAGGCAAGCCACGCGCCGATGCAATCTTTGAAGCAACGCACGCCTATATAGAGGCGCTCGATAAACGCGATGCACTCGTGCGCGCCCAAGCCGAAGCAGGCGAGATCGAAGATGTCGCTTACACCGACCGCATGGATCGCGACGCGATCATTCGTCATGTTGAAAAGCTCTGCCACATGCGCCTGCAAATGATACGTGATGCCGAGCAATTACCACATGAGTTAGAAGAAGAGGGCGAGAAGCCGCTGCTAAGCGACGAGGAAGCCGCGCAATTCGAGAAATCGCTCATGCAATTACAAAGCTTCACCAACCCGTATTTTACCGTGTGTGAACGTGTGCGCACCGCGCTGTGGGAAGTGCCCGAAGAGGAGCGCGAAGACCGCTATGTGCTACAACAGATTGGTAATGTCACCGCGCCATTACTCTCGCCACTCTTTGACCGTCTGTGGGATTATTTATGCGACGAGGAAAAGCTCGTCAGCCCGCAAAGCCGCGCGTTTAAAATGTCGGACATGTCGCGCATCCAGACCATCGCGAAATACCTCACCAGTTTTATCATGGAACAGACGCTCGGTGACTTGCTGAAGGAAGAGTATGTGCCCGCCATTTGGGGTGGTACGCATTCGTGCCTGCTCCACGCCGACATGCAGGAAGAGGCGCGCGCGCATCTGGCGAAATTCGCCGCCGACATTATGACCGCACCACGTGCAGAAGTATGGAATATGGACCGCGCCCATGATGCGCTCAACCAGCTCTATCATAGCTTCTATGAAATGGCGGGGGGCATGCAAAACCCCAAAACGCCACTAGAGGGCATCACCCGTTTTATCGCCAAACTTCATGCGGAAGCCGCCAGCTTCAAAGGCGTGATCTTAACCGATAAGGCAGACGTACAACGTAGATTCGGCGCCGAGCTGGAATTTATGGGGCTCACCATGAGCGCCGATGATTTCGCCAGCATATTAGGCCCACACCTTATCCAACTGGGGTATAACGCAGAAGTGAAAGCCGAATAACATAAGCCATCCAGCACACCCAATAGATGAATTTGGGGTGTAAAAAAAATGGTGGCACAAAGGGTTATAAAAAAGTTGTGACCTACTACCCAAAAAGCGCTTGTCAGATGCGTGCGATGGGGTATGGTGATGAGAACAACAACACAAAAACAAATCAAAAAATCTAACAGAAGAGTTCATCGCGAGCATGGTTAACATCCTGAAAAAATTCACTAAAACCACCCCGCTAGTTCTTGCGGCGGTTGCAGCTTTCTCAGCTACCACTCTACAATCACAATCAGCAATGGCCCGCAGCTCACAAGACGCTGCTTTTGACGAGCGCGGCCAATTCGTCCAAGATAAATGGGGTAAATGCGTACGTACCAAATGGGACGGCGACGAGGATCCATGTAATCCGACTCCGCCACCTCCGCCGCCACCACCTCCACCACCGCCTCCGCCTCCACCACCGGAGCCAGAGCCGATGCCAAAAGTGGAGCTGGATCAGCGTACGATCTATTTCGACTTCAACTCAGCCAAGCTGGATGATGAAGCGATCTACAAGCTGAACATGCTGTCTGAACTGATCAACGAATCTGAGCAAGTGGGCGATGTCCATGTGGTTGGCTTCACCGATCAGATCGGTAGCAACAGCTACAACAAGAAATTATCAGAGCGTCGTGTGAAGGCGGTTGAGAAATATCTCGACGAGAAAACCCGCCTAGATACGAAAGCCGCAGACATTCGTGGCGTGGGAGAAGCCCCAGCAACGGAAGCCTGTAAGACTCTGCGTGGCCGTAAAGCAAAAATCGCCTGCATGGCGAAAGAGCGCCGCGTCGAGATCGAACTGAAATATGTGAAGCCGTAGCAACAAGCTACTGGCAACACAACAGAGTTTTCATAGCGTAACCAACCTCGGGGGAACAGTAGTTCCCCCCATTTTTTTGTGCATCATTTGGTGCGCACGCTGGCACGTTCTGCCCAAACAGGTTACAAGCAATTATGGCTCGCCCAGACACACCGGATAATTCACGCAAGATGGTCATCACCATGCTCAAAGGCATGGCAATGGGCATGGCCGATTTAATACCCGGTGTCTCAGGCGGCACCATGGCGTATATCTTGCGCATCTATGAACGCTTACTCGCCGCCATCGCATTCTTTAATGTTGCATGGGTGCGCGAGCTGCTCAGCCCACGATGCTTCAAAGCCCTCATGGCGCCTGACTGGCGCTTGCTGCTGCCGCTGGCTGGCGGCTTGGTGCTCGCCGTGATCGTGCTGACTAAAATTGTCCACTTACCAGAGCTAATCCGCGACCACCCGCAAGAAATTTACGGGCTGTTCTTCGGGCTGATCGGCGGCTCAATCTGGGTGCTGCTCGCCAATCTGGTCTGGTCGGGCAAACATATCCCAAGCCTGCTTTTTGTCGCGGGCGGAATTATTGCTGGCCTCACACTGGTTACACTCAGCCCGCATAGCACACCCGATACGCCGATTGTGCTATTCTTCAGCGGCATGCTCGCCATCTCTGCGATGCTACTGCCGGGGATCTCCGGCTCATATATTTTACTGCTACTGGGCAAATACGCGCTGATTCTAGAAGCACTCTCTGGTGCTGACATCAACACACTCGCGCCATTCTTCGGCGGATGCGTGGTCGGGTTGATCGTCTTCTCACGTGCCGTGGGCTGGCTGATGCATCGCTTCCCACAACGTATGACGCTGATTATCTGCGGATTGCTGATTGGTACGCTCTATGCGGTCTGGCCATTCCAGAACCAGCAATATGAGATTGTGAGCGGCAAAGAAAAGATGGTCGCAAGCACTCCATACTGGCCGGAAGCCTTTATGGGGGATGACTTCATCGCGATTGCACTGATGATGATTGGATCGGGTGCGGTGATCTGGATGTCGCGCGCCGCAAACCGCGCCAACCCCAACTCTGATCCACACTAAACCAGCCCGAAATGCGCGCATAAAAAAACGCCCGCTCAAAAGAGACGGGCGCGTTTTATCTTATGAACAGGATTACTTAGCGTTATCCTGACCTTTTTGAAGGCCTTCTTTCACGCTCTGGAATGTTTCCTGTAGCTCGTCACCAATTTGCGACATCAGAAGAATCGCGGTGATAGAGATTAGAGATGCAATCAGACCATATTCAATCGCGGTTGCACCAGACTCGTCCTTAACGAATGCTAAAAGTTTGTTCATAAGAATTACCCCTTTTCCAAAAATACAATGATAGTACCGGAACAAACGGCCTATCGGGGTTAACACATAACGGGCGGCAATGTTTCATAGCGTGATTCACCAACCTTGCCCGTCGGTAAACGCTGGGCTTCCCAGCTGCCTCCATAGTAACAAAAATGAGCCATGCGAACAAGTTAGCCACTGTGCAACTGCTAAGTGGCCCAAATAAACCCTACATTTGAAGGGTTTGTGTGGCTTATGCGCCCCATTCTTGGCGTAGCTCATCAAGACCTGTGCTTAATGCATTGATTTGATGATGAATCAGACGCCGCATCGACGGGTTGCGCGCCGCCAACGCTGTGCATTCACGTCGCAGGCAATGGGGCCGCTCATTATAGATGCAGATGGCTTGCACCATGTCATTCGCGCGCACACGCTGAAGAATCAGCACTGCCTCATCCCATTCACGCTCACGCGAGGCGCGCCACTCCGCATCATCCACCACTACTTCGTGATGACGTGACAATTCATCCAGTGATGCCGCACTGACCGACGGCGCACCATAGCGCAACGTGTACAGCCAGCGCAAATGCATGCCGCACCAATGCTGCTTGTTGGTAATCAGATTGCGCGCGAGGCATAAATCGATCGACTCAGCGGTCTGATCACACGCACGCTTCATGATCAACTCCGGCGTGCCGTAATCAGTGACCGGACGTTCGGATTTGGGGCGACCACGTTTGGATGAAAAAGCCATAAGACAATCTCCTATTGCTGAGGTTCAAGTTGAGCGTGCAGCTTATGCAAGCGCTGCTGGGTGAGCTGCCGATACTGCATTTGCGGCTGCACATGGGGGACAAAATCGGCGATCTTCGGCACGCTCGGATAGCGATGCTGCTCCAGCAACACGCCGTACGCCTCTTCGCATAAATCGGCAGGGTAACGGGCAAACCATGCGCTGTAATCAGACTGCGCGGCATGCGCGACATCGCGGCTTGGGAACATACGCCACAGGCGCGCCACCAACGCTTCTGCCATATCCAACCCCATCGGCGCGAGCCATGATTCGCACTCAACCAAGGCAGCATCGATTTGCACACGCAACGCACCCGATACCCGCTTACCATTGGGCACAAAATACTGCACATCATTCAAAATCGGCTTCAATGAATCAATCGCTGGTATTTCTAGACTGGTTGATGGTTGATCGGTTGATGGTTTATGGGATGGCACGCTCTGAGACTTCGCCGCAGCGGGAGCGCTTTGCTGATTGCTCAATGCATTACCGCGCTGCTTGCGCATCCAGTTACCCTTCATGGCTTTGTGCCGCTGGCTATCAATTTTACGCTGCACATCGTCCCATGTTTTCTCTAGACGCTTCTGATGCCACAACCCGCCCTCAATGCGATAAAACGGCTCTAGCTGGGCGCGCATACTATTGCGCCAGCGCCGTGCAGATAACTTGGTGATACGCGCTAACATCGCATCATCATCGGGCGGCGGCGCACCATTACACCGCCAGCTATACAGCAATAGCAGCAGGTACGCGCCATGCGCTTCGGTGCTTAGGTGATGAGTGTCGGCGAGATAGGCATCGGTAAAAAACGGCATAATCGGCGCCTGACTCATACACTCGACTCCTCCTCTTTGGTGGATGACGCAGAAGGCGAGCTTTGCCATCTTGCGCGTGCAGAGGGGATAGACAGCGAGAAGGACGCCGCATGCTGACCCGGCATGACGTAAGGCTGGCTAAAGCGTGACGTTGCTGCCTGAGCATGAGACGCGACAGTTGACGCTGCAGGTGTTGAAGAGGGGGTAACCGGCGCAATTGGTGGTTTGGGCCCGCATAACTCGATCGTCTTGCGCGCATTGCGCAATTGCTCGCCAACCGTCTGCTCGATCTGCTGTAGCACGTAAGACGGCTCATACCCAGCCAGCTCGCACACTGTGCGAAAATCGCGGCTCTTACCATTCAGCCATGCCAGCGCCTCGCGTTTATAGCGCTGATTCTCTTTCTTACGTGAACCAGACAGCGCATCGGTCACCATCTGTAAGATAACGGCTCGCCAGACAGCTTGCTCCCGCCTCGCGCCAAAATATGGTTCACCTAGTAGGATATCTTCTAAACTGCTGCCATGCTCGCGACGCTTACGCTTACGCTTGGGGGTCATCATACGGAGAGAATGATCGGGTGAATTAGACATGCTTACCTCGCTGTGACTAGGATTTGGATCGATACTGAATTGGGGGGAAGTAGAATGGGCGGCGCATGCGGGATGCATCCCGAAAGGGTGATCGAAAGATCGTATGCTAATTGCCTGCATGAAATTACCCTTGTTGTTTTGGCACAACCTTAGGTGGTTTTATGCGGAAGGCAAACACAACCGTGGAAGTATTATTTTTTTTTTCTCAATTTGGGACTTCCTGAGCGTCCAACGCTTACGCTACCCTCGTAAATATAGTTTGCACTCGCTCGCCAAAGCCAGCCACTGGGTGCAATAACCAGAAGAGCCTATGTCAAAAATCTCCGATTTATCCCAACTGCTTAGCAGATCTATCGCACTTCTGAAGCAGCAAATGCGCGAGCTAGAAAAAGAAGGCGGCAACGAAGAAGAGCAGGAGCTGATCGCCAAACGCTGGCAACGGATATTTGGCAAGGATTCGGTGGTGGCGGTACTCGCCAAATTGGTGCAAATGCACAAACAGCTCGAAGAATTAGCCGCCAACCAACCCGATGAAGCGCAAGATGCAACCAAACCGCTAAGCGAAGCCGAATGGGACTGGCTAGAGCAGTGCTTGGCCCGCCATCGCGCTAAAAAAACTGAATAATTTACCGCTTCTTAAGCTTTTACGCCTATCATATAAGAGCAAAAACAATAGAGGCGGCAATGGCAGATAAAGAGAAACTCGATCCCAAAACAGCGATACTGCAACTGCTAGGAGAGCAGCAGGGCGGGTTTATGCATCAACTCAAAGAAGCCGCACACCCCAACTTCCAAAAAGGATTTTTTAGCGAAGATTTCCGTACGAGCTTGCAGCCAGGCTCATTTGCTATTCTTGATGTGCTTGAGGGATACGAACCAGTGCTTGCAGAGCTAAAGAAGTTTGAGGCAGGGCAAGAAAATGATCTGAAAGGAAAACTTGAGACCTTTATTAAAGAGCATGGGACTAAATTTCATTATGGAAAAGGTGGTGAAATTGGCGGTGGCGATAAACTCACCAGCGCGTTCAAAATACTAGATGGAAATGAAAAAGCCATGGATGCGGTCAAAGCATTGCGCGAGCCTATTTACGGCACAAAGGAACAGCAGGCGCATGGGTTGATCGATAAAATGACCAAATCGTTGGACTTAGAGCTGAATCCGGCCCAACGTCGCGATTTGGATACCAGTAAATATGCGGGCGAGCCTGATTGGAAGGACAGCTTGGCAACGCTACGTTCGGCAAGTAAAGCGCTTCGCGATGAGATGAAGGCCTATGCAACAGCCTTATATGGTGATAAATCGCCCATTGCTGGCATGGATAAAGGCCAAAGAGAAGAATTTCTGAATGGATTTCGTGATCGTATCGCGACGAAAGCCCAAGCAGTACAAGGCGCAATCGGTTCATTTATTGAAACCCATCTGCAGGATGCGGAGCCTTACCTGTTTGATCCGCAGATTGGTAATTTCAGGGCAGGGCTAGGAAATGCACAATCCATCACGAAAGGCTTCAATGAACAGGCAAAAGACCTGATAGAAAACGGTGGCGTGCAGGATATTCAGCATCGACAAGAGATGAGTAGACCCGATCGCGGCGGAATGCAGATCTAGCGACTAGACCTCGAAGCCGTAGCGCTCTTTTAACATCTCTTTGATATCATCGCTTGGCTCTTCGCCGTAGCACGACGCAATGACCTTACCAAAATCTTCCAGATCGATCATACCGTCACCTTCAATCGCCTGCATAAAAGCAGTCTCACGAGGAGGCTCGACCAGCACAAAGTAATAGGCCCAGCGTCCAGTCGAGTCTTTCGCCTTTAGCTTGTGAATCAGATGTCCCTTTTTCGAGATAATCTGATCCGCAAAGGATTTCTTCTTTGGAGGTTCAGCCATGATAAATGCGCGCGTACCCTGTTCGTTTTATAACTATTTCCCTTATAGTTAGGCAAATAGCCCAAAAAATCAACCTGCCTGAGCATATGCCCTCTCAAACCCCTCATTTTCTGCGCAATGTGGCCTAAACGCACATTCATGCACATTTTCCGGGCGGTCTTAACGTCTTTTTAACATATCTATGCTATTGTATAGGCAATAAAAAAGGAAAAGTGAGAGTGACAGAGCGAGACTACACCAAAATTTCGGCAGAAATCATCCAGCCACAAGCAGGGCAGGAGCATGATGCTGTTGAGCAGTCGAAGGATGTCGCATCGAACTGGCCGCCGACCGAGATGGTTGTCAATCTGGCAGAAAAAGCCGCATTCAAATTTGCGCGCCGCGAGCATGAATTCGATAATGCCGGTGCTAAAGATGTCTTGCCTAAGCCGCCTAAGGGCTTCAGCATCGCCTAATCATTATGTTTCAAAGAATCTTAGTGATGACCACCATGTAAATGATGGTGATGATGATCGTGGAACATCGAGTGAATCAACCCCGAATGCTTACTATGCGCCGCAAGCACGGTCTTAGACGGCATACCCGTCTCTGGGTGATGCAGAATATGCGATGAATGACTATGGCGCGGGTCGTATTTCTCTTTAAAAGAGCGCACCTTAGGGTGGTTCATGATGCTGCCTTTAAGTGAGTCAGCATTAAATTGTCCGCCTGTCTGACCAATATTCGCCACATGCTGCACAGCCATATCAACGACATGTGCAAAAATTTCATGAATTTCCTCTGGTGGAATGCGCAGCGCCATTGAGCCGCGTAATAGCTCTGCCACGACCTGATGCGCCACCTGAGTGGCCTTAACCACATGGTCGGGGTCTAGTGAAATGCCGCGCTGCTGCTCAAAACTGCGCGCGCCATCGACCATCATGCTGTCCATTTGCTCATGCATTGTATGCATTTTGCGAATCGCAGCAAGCTGGTCGTCTTTGGTGTTCAGGAAGTGGTTGCGATCAACAAATGTGTCATTACTCTCGGTATGTACAGCCTGAGAAGGGCTGCCCACCGATACATTAGCCACTTCGGCACGATCAATCTTTTTCTCGCCGGGGCTGGTCGCTGCCGGCACAGAAATATTAATCTGGATGACGCTCCCTTTGGGGGCGTTGAACCATTCTGGCATGGCTTCGGTCTGTGATTTCTGTTCTTCCATTGATATCTCCACACTCCACTATAACCTAAACCCTTGTCTTTGTTTGTGAATATTGCGTGACAGTTGAGTGTTAATTTTGCAACAAATGTTAACCTTTTAGTCATAGTTTTTTGTTAATATTACGCATGGGGTTTTAGGAGTTAAACACACGATGGAATTATTGAATAGATTGCCCAATACCACCAGCGAGATGCTAGAAGCGATGGGCGTAGATTTAACCAAAATGCGTGAAGAGGCAGGGGACGAAGTAGCCTTTCAGCATCGTATCCGAATGCTGCCACAAACACATTATGCGAACCGCATGCTGATGGCGATTCATTTGCGACGCCAAGCGCGCGGTGACAGCGTTGAGATGATGGAATTTGAGTTCTTTCATCCCAATGACCATGACAATGCGGACTATATTGCCGCACGGGATGCTGCTTACCTGACGCAGCAATGGCGCGACGAAACCAATAAATACGGGACGATTGAAGCCCGCGGCCAATGAGCCAAACAAGACAACGATGGGAGCTAGACTATGCAATATGAAGGTGAACGCTTAGCGGCGGTCTATGCGCGAGAAATCGCGGAAGAGGCGCGCATGGAAGGCGTAGAAGGTGCAGAGATTTTAGAGCTGATTGCACTATCGCTGCTGCCAGAAGATACGGACTGGCACGAGCTGGACCAGCGCGACACAGCAGAACGCAAGCTGATAGCCGCAGCGGTCAATGCCCCAACATGCAAGTGCTGCTCGCACAAGATAAAATGTGGCCGGGCGGCGGTCTGCTCAACCATATTATTCAGACATTGGGCACGCCTGCTAATCTTCGCAAAGCACAAGCAGCCATCGATGCGAGCGATCCGGGCATCCGCGCGATTCTCGATCTGGCTAAGGCACAGGTTAAAGAAGATAAGCTGGCTGATGTCGCATCGAATTTAGGGAATCATCCGCCGGGTGACAAACCAACGCGCGGTCGATAGCGACCTTCTCATAAAGTGATACTATTTATTGTTTCATGATGTCGCCCGCACTCATGCCGGCCACCGAATGTGCTTGTAAAATCGAGCGGCCATACCTGACGGTTGCGGCGGTGAAGACGATGTCGGGATCATCTTGAGCAATGGCGCTCATAAGCGCACCACTTTCCATCAAATGATTATCGAGCTGATCAGGCGAGCATTCTTTAGCGACATCTTGTGCTGCACGGCACGGGTTAATGGCGCGGCGCGTGGTTTCTAAAAAGGTATGCGCAAACCCCATCCCAGGAATGGGCGCTTCTTTGCTATCTAACACGCTGATGCTGTTATTGCCTGCACGGCTTGGCTGGCCTTGCGTGATGGCATGGTCTTTTATAAAGCGGTTCGCTTGGCTCAGCGATTGTAATTTCTCATCGACATCTTGGCCGGTATTCTGATCATCGGCACATAGTGGACGCGCATGAAGTTGCTCGGGGCACGCACCAGACTCTACGGCCTTTGCAAAGCCGATCTGATCTGGGCTAGCAGGGCGAAATAAATCACTTCGATGCTCTTTGATAAAGGCGAGCATCTGATCAAGGCGGCGGGTCGCCTCAGGCGTTGGCGATAGTTCCACATCTTCAAGCAGCAACGCCTCAGATAAAGGAATACGGAAATTGCCACTGCCATCATTCATCGGGCGCACAGGGCTATGCTCATCGATCTCCTCATCTTCCATGCCTGCGACTAAGTGGGCGGGCACATCTTGAGGGCGTGCGACGGCGCCATATTCGTCATATTGAGACGGCACATGATAGCTGCCTTTTGGAAAGTCAATCGGACCGAATGCTAATTGGACAAGCCCGGCAAAGGCTTGCAAATGGCGCTGATAATCGGGATTGGAAAACAGGTCACGCTCAATCTCTTCGGCGATGCTCTTAAATTCGCTGTAACCATGTTCGGGAGTGCGCGCTTCAAGCACAGCTCCGATATCATCTAATATCTTGTTGGCAACATACAGCCGTCCAAAATAATTCATCTCCGGCATCGGAGGTTGCGAGGTAATCGAAAGTAGCTTTTCCTGATATTGCGCGACCAGTGTTGGGGCCGCACTTGCTAAGCTGACGCGCTGCGTTGACGGGCCATCACTAAGCGCCATACTGCCAGGCACAGACGTGGTGACTTGTATGTCTTTCATATCATCAGCCAACAGATTCAGCATCATCTGAACATGCTGTGGTTCCATCTCATAGCGTTTTGATCTGCGTCCTGTAACCATAATTCCTACTGTTTTATCGGGCCATTGCCTCGCCCCATTCCGAGTGCCGCAGTAGAGCTAATCGCACCGCCATGCGACACACGTGTTTCACCTAACATAAAATCACCGGACTCCATCTCTAAATCGCGCGTATCATCTGCATTGGCATGTGCTTCGAGTTTTAAGAAGCTTTGTGTCCAAGCACGCTTGAGTTTAGTGGGGGATAAGCGCGGCTCAAACGCATGCTCCGTCATATCGAGTAAGGTGCGAGAAAACGCAACCGCTGGCATGGCATCATCCGGATTCATCATATTGCGAATCCGTTTTCTGCGCCCGCCACGCGCTTCCATTTCTGAGCGCTGCGCCATATCACGCAAGGTTTTTGCACCATTACCAAGCACGGCTAGTTTCGACTCTACGCCTTTATGTGTGTTATTGTCATGAGTGCTTAAATCATCAAACGGCGCATCCACCAGATCGCGGCGCTCTACATCGATATGCTGAATCTGGTGCGGTTGTAACGGCATGAAAAGCGCATCGCGATGCGTATCTAAATGATGCATCATGCGCGATAGTCGAATCGATGCTTCGGCAGAAGGGTCAAGCTTGACGCCTTCAATTTGCATGCGATGCGATAAGGTCAGTGATTCGCCTTCATCCTCAATGTCATGCTCGTCATCATCTAGCTCTTCGCCTGCTTCTTTTTCATCTTCAACGGCTGTATCTGGTGTGTGCTCTGCTGCGACGCGATCATCGGAAGCGACTTCTGCATCGGCTAAATCAATATCGGCTGGGTTTTCTGGCTCGCTATAAATATCTGCTACATCACGATTAGCGGGAGGCATATCTTTAAGCTCAACAGGACGATCTTTAACATCGCTACCGGCAGCATCCATCAGCCCGATATCTTTAGGCTGCTCGCCCGGCTCATCTTCAAGAGCGGAATCATCGAAATGACTGAAATCGAAACGCGCATATTGTTCGGGAATATGATAGGTGGAATGAAGCTCGACCGGCTCAACTGCCAGCTTTACTAATTGCGAGTAAGCGCGCAAATGATTCTGATATTCAGGAGAGTGAAACCATTCGCAATAATCGTCGACGGCTTTGCGCAAGCTCTGCGCCGTAAAGCCTTCACCTGTTTGCGATTCGAGGAAGAAGACAAAATCATGCCGCATTTTGAAGGAAATAAAATTCCGTGTGAAATTACCCGCTTCAGCCAACTCACCCTTATGCATGGCCGAGAAAAATAAACGCGCCACACGGTCACCACAATCAGGGTAGAGTAACTCAATATCATGGGACGAATAACGATCCGTAGCCGGGTTATAAGACATGACCGAGATGTGCCCCACATCATCAGCAATCAGATTCAGCACATTTGTTGCCGCCTGCGATGACATCACATGCTCATCATGGCCAGTGATCACCGAATCGGTTGGCTGAGTCTGATCTTCATTCTGTTCGTCGTCGTCGGACATTTCATCTCCCGCGCGAATTGCACCGCCTACAGTATATAGATAAGGAGCCGTCATATGCGTGACAATTCGATGAAAGATGCCGGATTGCGAACCCAGCTTGAACGCATGATAATTAACGATTTTTGCGGCTTTTTAAGCTATGGCTTCGCGATTTTGAATCCAAACCGCGCTTACCAGCATAATTGGCATATCGAGCTGATTTCTGAGTATTTAAAAGCTATTGAGCAGGGCCAAATCACGCGCCTTATTATCAATTTACCGCCCCGATCACTCAAATCGACGATGATATCGGTCGCATGGCCCGCATGGTTGCTGGCACATAACCCCAGCATGCAGATTATGGCGGCAAGCTATAGCCAACAACTCGCCGATAAACATAGCCAGGATTGCCGCATGATCGTGCAATCTGAAGCTTACCAGAGGTGTTTTTCTGACACCAAACTATGCCGCACACAAAATGAAAAACATAAATGGATGACGAGCAAACGCGGCATGCGACTCGCCACCAGTATCTGGGGGTCAGCCACAGGTGAGGGCGGCGATATCCTCATCGCCGATGATGTGATGAACGCGCTGCAAGCGCAAAGCGCAATGGCGAGAGCGAGCATCAATGATTGGTTTGATCATACCTTTGCCACACGGCTGAATGACAAAAAGAAAGGCGCGATTATTGTGGTGATGCAACGGCTGCATGAAGACGATACAACGGGGCATTTACTGCAAAAAGGCGGGTGGGAGCATCTGTGCCTGCCAGCGATGGCCGAGCAAACGCTACGCTATCAGATGAATGGCAAAACATGGACACGCAAACGCGGCAGCCTGCTGCATGCCAAACGCGAAAACACCAAGCTGATTGAGCGCGCAAAGACAGAGCTTGGCTCGGCGCATTTTAATGCGCAATACCAACAAAACCCGCTACCACAAGGCGGTGGCATGATAGAGCTGGATTGGTTTGTTAGGTTTTAATTGAGCTTAGGCGACGCCTTCGCCTGGCCCACCTTTAGGGCGGCGGTCTTCGATATCTGGTCGCTGCACGCCATCATCCATGCCAGCGAGCTTAATATCAGGATGGCCCAAGTCTTTACCATCAACAGCACTTTGTTTGCCCAAGCCAAAACCAAAACGATTAACATCGCCTACACTGCCGTCTTCGAGTTGCTTGAAAAGCTCATCCATTGATTTAATCGTGCCACCACTCGGTGATATGGATATGAAACTTTTTAAAGTTGGCGGAGTTTCGCCTGGCTTGTAATCCATTTTATGGCCTCGAGCGAGACCGCGCATATATTCTACTGATTGGAAAAGTTGAATGCCGCCACGGTCAAATTGCTGATATTCTTTTTCGATCTGATCCCTTAACATTCTAAAGCCTAATCTGTATTCACCAGCATTCTCACGCCAGTCATTTGAGTTAGCTTCTAACGCTGGTAAATTTTCAAGGCGGCGACCATAGCCATTCCATACTTGTTCGCGCATACTGTCGATGACGGTTTGAAAGCCGCCTCGGTAATCTGGTGGAGAGGTTTTATCTGCTTCGGTTTTTACCAAACGACGAAAGGCATTGAGATCATCATTGCTCATCGTACGGAACATGTCCGATATTAACCCGTTCACGCGTTCGACAGCCTGTCTGGCATCTTTATAATGCGCATAATTATGCCTGTCCTTAGAGGCGAGTGATTGATAGGTCATTCCCGATAAATCGGCCATCGCGCTAACTCCTACTTTCTTATTTTTCTGCCCTTACAGCTTAACATCAAGAGGTTAACACTTTATGAAAATTACCCAATCATGGGACACGGCAATTAAGTCGGGTTCTCAGCATGATAGAAGCGTCTGCGCGACCTTTGAAAAGGCCGAAGGTGCACCGCATAAACTCATCGATATATGGGCGGCGCGCGTGGAATATCCGGCTCTAAAACGCCAAGTGATCGAGTTGGCCGCTAAATTTCAGCCGCATGCCATTTTGATCGAAGATAAGGCATCGGGCCAATCGCTCATTCAGGATCTGCGGCGCGATACCGATTTGCCGATTCTACCCATCATGCCCAAAGGCGATAAAATCACGCGCGTGGCACAAATCACCCCAATGATAGAAGCAGGATTGATCGCGCTGCCTAAGCACGCCCATTGGCTTGCAGATTTTGAAGCGGAGATAGCAGGGTTCCCGAATGCATCACACGATGATCAGGTCGATGCGTTCTCGCAATATCTGAATTGGGTGCGTGCGCAAAGCTGGCAACAAACGAAGATTCGTACGCTCTAACCCATCGGTGGCAGATCGCTTCCTGCCTCTCGTTTTGGAGGCGGGTTAGGTAGGGTGCCGTGCCATTCGCTGACCGCTATTTCAGCCATATCGCACATATGGGCAGCAAATTGACACAGCGCCTGACCATTAGGACTCATCGACTTAAGCTTGCCTTGCGAATTGAGGGCGCTACGGATTTCGTCGGCGCGTCCTTCAATCTGTTCACGCAATAAGCCAATTGCGGCGCTCGCTTCTTCATATTGTCCTGCTGCTGGAGCTTCCTCATCACTATTGTCGTTTGCTGCCGCGCTAAGAGAGTTAAAAAAGCGCGCCTGATTGACAGCCTTACGGTATGCTTGCGTTTCGTTATGTACAGCGGTTAGCGCGCGCTCCCACATGCCGTCATTGAGCGTAAAATAAGTGTCATCAGCGGTAATCGCCTCGGCAGAATAATTATCACCACTCAGATCAGCAGCAATGTTCATGAGATGCTTGCTGGAATCCAGATAATGCTTCACCACCATCCAATGCGCATCATCGACATTGGCGACTTCGGGTAAACATTCAACCATCGCGCGCTCATCGGTCAATGCTTCTTGCACGTTGAATTCGGCTTTCTTAGGTGGGTTGCTTAGCACTTCGATAATCTCTGGTGCGGGGCGACGTTCTGACCATTGCGGCCCATCATAAAGCCATGAGAAGATCGTATCGATTGGGGATTTAATATATTGCTGACCCATGATCACCCTCCACCAAGCGGCGATCTGTCTGGCAGTTCTTTAAGATTCTTAGGAGGAACTGGCGGCATTTTGGAATGCCATTCAGAGGCGACAATCTTCGCCTGATCTAGAAAGGTGTTGGCATATTCAAACATGGCAGCCGATGTTGGGCTCATCGATTTGAGGTGGTTCTGTGCATTGAGCGCATCCTGAATCTCTGACTGGCGCGCTGCGATATTATGCTCTAACGCATCGAATGCCAGATTGCATGATTCATATTGCTGCTCCGGTGTAATCGATTCATCGACGACACCCTGAACACCAATCGCCGTATTGCCATATAGCGCGCGGTTAACGCTCATGCGGTAATATTGCGCTTCGGTATGGGTTTGTCGCAAATTATCGCGCAGCACATCGTCATTTCCCAAAAAATACACATCGGAATTGGTGATCGCCTCTGCGGAGTTCGGGTCTTTGGCATAAGCCGCAGCAATCTCCATTAGCCCAGTGCTTGCCTCAATATGATGTTCAATCACCTTGGCAAAGGCTTCATCTTCATTCTGTGCGACGCTTAATTCGTCTATTCGTCGATGCTCATTCTCACGCGCATCACTCACCGCTGTAATCAGAAATTGACCGCTTGGACGGCTCAAATGACTACGGATTTCTGTCGGCGTGCGCTGGTGCCGCAATTGCGGATCAACATGCTCCCAAGGGAACAATGTTTGAATAGGGTCTGTGATAAAGCGGTTCACCATCCTTTTAGAACTAGCGCTAAAATGTTGAAAAAGCGTTAAGTTGAACGCTTTTCGTCATGTTTTTGTCATCGAAACTTCACAACATAGCCCCGTATCCCTTGCTATACTGGAACTATGGCTATCCATAGCTTCGGCTATGGCGTGGCGTATGAATAACAAATGAATGGACGAAATGACCGAAGAAAAAACACGGTTGGAATTGCAAAAAGAGCGCTATGAACGCGCGCTGGAGCTGTCTGAAGAAAAAGACGAGCTGCCCGCAATTGCGACCGAAGATTATCATGGCCCCTCTGAAGCAGTCACCGCGATGGTACGCGGTTCGATTCTGGGTGCGGTCGGGTATTTCGGCGGTAGGGCTTTCGGTAATGCACTCTATCCGGGCGCTGCAAGAGCGAGCGGTGGACATGATTTAACCCGCAAGCTGTTCCGCTATACCGGTGCGGGTATCTTGGGTGTTATGGGCGTGCATAGCGGGTCTAAGCAGGTGCGCGATACACGTAGCCAAACACGACGCATGCAGACGACCATCACCAAAATGTACAAAAAGAACGAAGCCCTGAAAGAAGAGCTAAAAGCACAGCTTAAAGGTCAGGGGCGATTAAACGCATCGGATGTTGATGCGGTTGAAGAAAACCAGATGAATAAGGTCGTGGAAGAGGTGGCTGAAGAAGTACAAGTGCCGCTACCAGACGAGAAGCAAGTAGTAGAAGCCACCGAAGCTGCTGAAGCGGTGGATGCAGATGAAATCACTGACCTGAACGAAGATATGGCGGAAGCCATGGCCGACCAAGATGGCACGGATAAAAGCGAAGCTGCGGGCCAAGCCGATGACGGGCTGGTCGATGACGAGGTAGCGCAGCCGGAGGAGCAAGGACTAGATGAGCAAGGGCTGGATGAGCCAGAGCCAGAAGAGCAAGAATCTATAGATGTGGCCGATTTAGAGGAAGAAGAGCGCGGCTTTGATCATGACGATGAAGAGCAACGCAAATCAGCAAAAGGATCGGGCAAGAAAGACCCGCAAATTGCGAAAGATAATGACGCAGAATTAGGCGATGACCCTGAAACGCAAATCAGCATGCAGGGTATGCAGCACGAAGTCGTAGGACAGCACGAGCAACAGCTCGGCGCATAAATGTCAGTACAATTTTTTCAGTATAATATAGAGAATTAGTGAACCGTAGGCGCACCCGGCGTATCGGGTACGTAAATCATATTCGCACGGGTGGTGAAGGTGTTGTTCAACAACGGGTCACCCGGCTTGGCAGTAAAGCGCGGCGCTTTGTAACGATACAGCTTCCAGAGCTTGCCATCTTCGCGCAGCTCATGCGCAATCATCGATAGCCCTTCAAATTCATCGAAAGTCGTCTCGGCAATCTGATCGGCTTGCTTGATCATATCATCGAAGAATTGCAGCATCGGGCCGATGCGATACGTCTTGAAACAATCGGCGTGAATCGCGCGATGCCCCGCCATGCGAATGGCGCGAACATACGAATCGGGTAGGGGGTCATAATTTTGACGTGCCGCCATAATACGCTTTAAGCGCATATGCAAAATGGCGTTGCGCTCTGCCAGCGGAGATTCGTAACGCTCTGCCAGCATGACTGGCTCGTAGCGTGCGCGCTCCATCGCGGCAGCAGACAAAAAGCTCTGTGCTACCGGCGAATCGTCGCCAATATAGGCTTGCAGCTTGGCGAGCATCTCTTCAGGCTCCAGCCATCCCTCTGCATTGAGTGATGCCGCGATATTGACCAGATCGGCCATCAACTCGGTGACTTTGTAACCCGGCATGTAGGTGACATCTTGTGCAGCCAAAATAGAGGCAGCGCTTTCTTTGAGTGCATCAACGCAAGGCTCTGGCAATACCGCGCCAGACTCAACCAGCTGATCGATCAGTCCGTCTAGTATGTCCAGGAAATCTTGGCGTTCGCGAATCATTCTATCAGTATAGCACGAATCGATGAAAAAATCTTTAACACTCTTTTAAACCATGGGTTTGGCTTGTAATCTTCGCAATATCATCACATTTTTTAAGCGCTTAGTGTGTTACGTTTAGGGATGGGATTAGATTTCGCAAATATGGGTAATATTGCCTACAGCGCGGGTGGTATGGGCGGTGGCCTATACCAAGAAGCGGTGGATGATGGCAGCTTTGGCAAGATCGGTTATACCGATATTGGTTGGCCTTACATTATGAGCGATATTCCTCTGGAAGAATCGCATGCGTGGCTCGATAAAGTCACCGATATTGCGGCCGACCACCCAGAAGTGGACCGCCTGCTGAAAAAGATCGGAAGTGCATTTAATTTACCCGAAACCCCAAAAGCCTACTGCGTACCCGATGATAGGTTGCTGATGGGGGCCTATATGACCGATAGCGGCAATATCGTGGTAAGTGGCCCGATCAATGCGCTATCAAGTCATGCACTGTGCGCGCTGATCGCACATGAAGCCGGACATGGCGTGTATGATGACTCACTTACCGTTAATCATAATGGCCATGCAGCGATCGTGAAAGAACTGCAAATGGATGCCTTTGCCGCTGCCCTTACTTCGCCAAACTCGATGGTGAGTTGTGTGCAAGAGATTGGTAGAATCAATGCGAAGCTAATCGCACAAAAAGGTTGGTATCCAAGCGAAGAAGAGGCCGCCCAGCATTTGTTGCATGAAGCTGGCGAAGAAGGTCACCCCGGCGCACCGACGCGCATTAAAAACATCAAGGCGATGGAGAAGTCGCAGCAATGGCAGGATTTGGTCAAAAAGCCTAACCGTGAACACCTCGATGCATTGCTGGAAGGCGTGCCATACGATGTCGATCAGACCGATATTGACGCCGGAAACTGGGAGCGTTAAGCGCCTCGAAACTTTTTTCAAAAAAGACACTTCCACAATGTCACAACATATCTCACATTCGTAAATGTAGGTTGAGCGAAGTGGGTATTCACCCATACACACCGCCACCATTTCCCAAACATTCATAGATATACCGGAGCATGCCATGCGAAGCTTTATTGCGCGTCTTTTTGCGACCAAATCCACGACCACTGATCTTCTTCAACCGGGCTATGCCACAAGCTATATGCATGCACCCGGCAAACCCGTTTGGATGCGCCGCGACTATGCGCGCTTCGCCCAAGAAGCATACGCACGTAATGTGATTGCGCATCGCTGCATCGATTTAATTGCTAAAGGTGTCGCAAGCGTGAAGCTGAGCATCAAAGGCGAAGATGCGCGACTCTCCACGCTACTGGCGCGCCCAAACCCGCGCGCAGATTACGCAAGCTTCATGCGCGATGTTATCAGCCATCAAATGATTGCGGGTAATGCGTATATTCATGCGGTTGGCCCAAAAGGCGAAGCACCGCTAGAGCTACACACATTACGCCCAGACCGCGTGGCCGTGATTGCGGGTGCAGGTGGCGTGCCACAAGGCTACCAATATAAAGTTGGCGAAAAAGTGATGCAGTTCCCCGTTGATCCGATTACGGGTGCGTCACGCATATTGCACCTGAAACAATTCCACCCGCTTGATGATTGGTATGGGCTATCGCCTGTAGAGGCCGCGGCCTACGCCATCGACCAGCATAATCAGTCAGCCGCGTGGAACCAGTCTTTGCTACAACATGGCGCGCGCCCATCTGGTGCGTTGGTTGTAAACCGCAAGGAAGGGGCAGGGCAGTTATCTGAGGAGCAATATTACCGACTCAAGCAACAAATGGACGAGCAATTCAGCGGCACCGATAATGCCGGACGCCCGCTGCTTCTAGAAGGCGGCTTAGAATGGCGCGAGATGAGCCATAGCCCAAAAGATATGGATTTCATCGAGGCGAAACATTCCGCTGCGCGTGAAATCGCACTGGCATTCGGTGTGCCACCGCAATTACTCGGCATTCCGGGTGATAACACCTATGCGAACCTGGCCGAAGCGCGCCTTGCGCTGTGGGAGCAGATTATCATGCCGATGACCGAAAGCGTCTGCGGTGCGCTGAATTACTGGCTGCTACCGAATTTCGGTAATCAGCTAGAGTTGAATCCGAACTATGACGCGATTCCCGCACTCGCCCCAAGACGTGAGAAAATGTGGGAACGCATCAATAATGCGACCTTCTTAAGCGACGAAGAAAAACGCGAGAAGCTAGGGTTCTAGATAAAGTATTAACGAAAAATCAACCACTTGGCGCTAGGCTGACTCTAAAACGAATCGTTTAAGAGGAAGCTATGGGAAAAAGACGCCCAGATGCCGGGTTGCCGATTGAGCAGATAAGGAAAGACTGGACGAGCCCCGGTGCAAGCAAATTGCTGTTTGAGGGGTTATCAGGCCCTCAGGTGATTTTCCCTAATGAAAATGACGGGGCAGAGGGCGTGATTGGTAAGACCATCTCTATCATCGCCGATGATCAAAGTCGCCCGATTATAACGCTTCAAGTCGAATTCGATACGAATGATCAGACTCTCTATCTCAATAATATGCTGATCGACCGCCACATCGCCGATGAAGGTCACGATATGGCTGTGGGTACGTTAAAACGTATCGTCAATAACACCATCAATTATGCGCAACACCAGCTACTCGCAGAGCGCTTGGTGCTAGGCGGGCGCAACCAGACACGCGATAATCAAGTGCATGGTGCGGCGTCGCTAGTGGCTTCTCGTGCCTATTTGAAACCAACTGACAGTGTGCAGGATGATCGCGCAAGAGAGCAGGTGATGTACTGGATTGAACGCTATGCTCACCCTAATGTGACCTTAGCCTCAATCGATGATGTGCAAGATGGTGTGGTGAAGGTGCGCTATTCAGACACCTATGCCGCCACCCATGCTATGGGCACAGAGATTGGCACCGAAATCAGAGAGTGGAAAGGTGCTGATATTGCGAATCATATATTGCATGGCGAGATTATTCCCGTGGATAGAAATGTCGAACTGATGCCGATTTCATCCAACGTGAAGAATTCCTCGCGTCTGAAACAAGATGCGATCGCCTTACAAGAATTAGCTATGTACGAAAATGATAAACAGCCTTGGACGGGCGAGTTGGCGATGCAAACAGTTCGATCATCTTGTATTGGACAAGAGATTCTCTCGCATGTCGATGCGGAAATGTCGCTGGATTTAACCGATAAGAGAGCAGTGGATTCAGCGCAATCATATTTAAAAGGTGGCAAGGCGCAGCAAGAGGCCGTCACCCGCGCGATTAAGCATGCGCAGGGAGTGTCGATGTCATGAGCGCTCAAACACACGATATGATCTGCGGATTCACATTCATTGCGCTACATGACAGACGCCATGCGGGCGCCAAACGCACCGACGCTGAACAAGCAGAACTCGATGAGTGTATCGCTCGTGCAAAACGTGCAGGGATAGACGATGATCGCATCGCGTCACTCTTTGATGTGGAATTATCTGATATAATGGCGGTGATGATCTAATTATCGTTGGCCGCGCTACCTTTGACATGATCAATCATAGAACGCATTGGCTCGCGTACATCGCGCGCTGGCTTATCGCCACCAATCGATAAAACAGATGCCGGTTTTTGTGCCTCGCCCGCACCCACTAAATTACGCTTAAGCACAATGCTCTGCTCATTGCCCAGTGGATACGTCTCGGAGCGTTCGATTTGCACGGTGTCATCGCGCTTGGTGGTGCTGATATTGCGCACACCGCACAAATCGCAATCATTGATAAAGGCCGTGCCATCAGTCATTTTAACGCTTTGCATATCGACATCCTCAAAGGTACAATGATCAAAGGTGCAAGCATCAAAATGCAGATGCGACATATCGACCCCAGTAAATTTGCAGTCTTTGAATGTGCAGTCGTGAAAGACCGGCTCATCCAATGTAATATCAGGTTGATTGATGATCCCCATATTTTCGAATAAGCAATGATCGAACGTACTATCTATTACATCGCAATCTATAATATTGCCAAACAGGTCCGAGTTTTTGAACTTGGCACTAGTCAGTGAGCCAAGTAACAAATTACCGCCAAATAAACCGTCTTCGCATCGCAGATTGTAGATATCGGTGGCCTTGCCTTGTAATCTTAATGCGCAACCATTGGCCTCTAGTTGTTTAAATTCTGACAGGCTGGTATTCCATAAATACTCTTTACGTTTCTCTAATGGCGGAAGGTGATCAACACTCAGATTGATCAGATCAATATCTGTGCGAGTTTGACTAACCCCTTCTTTGAGGGTTTCCATAAATTCACGTTGTTGATCTGCGCTCGCCTGATCAAACATGAGCGGCACATGGCGCGCTTCGCCGCGCTGTTGTAAATGATTAGCAGCAATGGCAAAGTCGCGTTGAGACTGAACCAATGCAGGCGTGATCATCGGGTCGGTATACGACTTGAGCAGCATGGCTTTCGCGGCATGCTCAGCCGCATAGGGAATCGCATAACGATCACAATATTCTTTAAAGGCAGGCGTATCTGCACGCAGAGGGTGGACATCATCATCACTCATGATTGACCTCCTTCACTCTCAGGTTTGCCACGCGGTTGAAACCGCACCACACCGGGTGGTAAAGGCTCGCGCGGGTCAAGCTGTCGTGCATCACTGACTACGGCTGCTCCGGCATCAATGTGCTGGTCTTGGCGAATAGGTTCTACATTGGCGTGATCAACCGATTCCACGCGCGGCTTTGGCGCTTCTAATTGCTTTTGCCCGCGTGCAATCGCAGAGCCTAATGACAGCTTGAGCATATTGTCTGGCTCTAGCGAGCAATTCACAATCATAAAACTGTTATCGCGCTTGGTGGTGCCCATTTTCTTTAGCCCCGTCATATCGCAATTCTGAAAGGCGGTGTGTGTGCTGAAGTGCGAGTTGTCCATGCTGCTATTCTGAAAGTCGCACTGATCAAAGCCTGTGCCAAAGAATTGGCTTTTCACAAAGTGACAGTTTTTGAAATGGCAATGCGTAAATTCGCAAGCATCAAATGTGGCTTCGTTGAAGGTGACATTCTCAAAAGTGACATCGGAAAATTGACCGCGTACGATTTTCGTTTCTTTGGAATCGATGTCGTGAAGCGTGGTTCCCTGAATCACTATTGGATCATACAGGCGGGTATGATCAAATGCACCGCTCAAGCGCCCGCCGCCAAATTGAAAATCATGTAATTGCGCACCTTTGGCACGCACATGCACATCGGATGATAGCGGCATAAAATCATGCAGATCGCTGCCGGTCATATCTAAAAAGAAGGTATGAGGCTGCCCATCGGCGTTATTTTGGAAAAAGCCCTGCGTGTTGATCAGATCGACATAACGATGCTTATTTCCGCGTTCTAAATCTTGAGCAAATGCTGCTAATTGGTCAGCTTCTGTTGCTTCCAGATGCAGCCTTACATGCGCGCGGCCATCATGATCAAGCTTATGCTCTTCGCGGCGGTCTCGCACAAGCTGAGGTACATAAAGTTCGTGCTTTAGCGCCTCACAATACAGGTGATAAAGCTTGTGATCAGCCTTTGCCGCCAGATGCTCCCATACGAGCTCTTCCTGCGGTTTGCTTTCTCTGCCGCCCACGACGGTAAAGGGTGTTTTTTTATCATCATCCGTCATTTGGCCCATCATACCGCCAAATTCCTAATCTTTCGTTACTTATTTCAATGAGGTACCATCATGCACCCAGATTTTTATGAACGTAAAGTCGCGCGCACCATGCGCGAGAATAAAAAACATACCTTCGAGCTGGAGCTGAAATCGATAGATGAGCAGGGGCGCTTTGCAGGCTATGCCAGCGTGTTTGATATCATCGATAATCAGCGCGATGTGGTGGTAAAAGGCGCCTTCCTAGAGACGCTACAAGACCGAATTTCAGAGATTAAACTGCTGTGGCAACACCAACTGGACACGCCCATTGGCTATTTCACCAACATGTTTGAAGATGCACGCGGATTATACGTAGAAGGTCAGCTGATGCTGAGCTTAGGAAAAGCCCGCGAAGCGCTCGATTTGATGCAAAGTGGGGTGGTAAAAGGGCTATCAATCGGCTTTACACCCATCCGCTATTATACCGACCCGGATACGGGCGTGCGCTACCTGACCAAAGTGGCACTTTATGAGGTGAGCTTGGTCACCATGCCCGCTAATGAGCAAAGCCGCGTGAGTGTGGTAAAAGCAAGTGATTATAGTGGGTTAAGCGCCGCTTTCGACCGTGCGATGCAGCAATTATGCTGCTGATTCAAGGAGCAATCCACAGTGGGTTGTATTCATAAAACCTTCACACCGTTAAACGTGCATTCCTTTATAATAAAAACGTTATGGTAAAGCGAAAAGAACTCAAAATGCTGGATGAAATGCTGCAGCGTAAGATTGACGCGAAAGGCGGCGAGGTCCTGCGATATGATCCTGAAGATGATCCGGCCTATGTTCAACGACGCGAACAGCAGGAAGAAAAAGGCCATAAATATGGTTACGGTAACCTGAATCTGATGGATTATCTGGTCCCTGACCGTGACCCGAATCTCCAATATATGGCAGAGGAGCCGGAAGAACACACGCTCGCTCGCTACATTCACAACCGTAAAAAAGTCTATACTTGGGAACAGATCGCCATTGGTGCAGGTGCTATTGCTACCTTACTGGGTGCGACCGTGGCAACCGGAGGCGCAGCGCCGATGTTTGCTGCCATCGGTGTCACCACATTAACCAATATTACCGCAACTGCCTTGGCGCTTGGCGTGGGCGTTGCCAGTGCTAGTGTGGCATTCTTTGCGGGTTATTTTGCATTCAGAACCGACATTAAAAACGACGTAGATATTGAAGAGATGTTGGCAAAACGTATTGGCCGACATGTGGCTGCCAATCTTGAGCCAATTATTGAACAGCCCGATGTGACCAAACGTCAGGCTAAAGTGTATGAAAAAGCCGATGAGCTACCAAAAATTGGCGCGTACGGACAAAGCTATGCACGCGAAGGCAATATGTTTGCCCCCGATAACCAGATTCGTAACGCGGAATTAGATGACCGCCTGCTGCACGCTCTCATCGAAAAGCAGATGCAGTAACACAGATTTAATAGCATTAAGAGCCACCACTTAAGAGCCATCTTAGGTGGTTTTTTTATGGCTAAAAATCCCCTCCATTTTATCTCAATCCAACCAACCAAAGTAAGGAACACGCTTATGAGTATCGAAGCAATTACCGACAAGGTGCATTCACTCGGCTCTGCTTGGGAGCAATTCAAGCAGGTCAATGATGCGCGCCTAAAAGATTTAGAGCGCAAAGGCCATGCCGACCCGCTTTACACCGAACATCTGACCAAAATTTCTGCGGCGCTAGACAACCAAAAATCGCGCCTAGACCGCATTGAAACTGCCCATGCCCGCCCAGGTGTTGAGCTGGCTGGCTCACCTGTCATGGGTGAGGTCGCATCTGAATATAAATCAGCCTTCCGCAATTATTTGCGCAAAGGCATGGATGCAGGCCTAGAGGCAATCAGCACCAAAGCATTGTCTGTTGGCACGGACGCTGACGGTGGTTATTTGGTGACCCCACAAATCTCTGAAGAGATTGTCCGCATCGTGCATGAGCGTTCACCAATGCGTGAGCTGGCATCGATTGAAACCATCTCTACCGATTCGCTGGATGTGATCGAAGATACCGAGCAGCCGGGCGCTGCTTGGGTCGCTGAGACAGCGTCTCGCTCAGACACCACCACCCATCAGATCAACAAAAACAGCATTCCAACCTTTGAGATGTATGCGCAGCCAAAAGCGACGCAAAAACTGATCGATGATGCATCGATTGATGTCGAAGCGTGGCTGGCAGAAAAAGTTGGCGAGAAAGTCGCAGACCTAGAAGCCACCGCATTTATCTCTGGTAACGGTACGTCAGCCCCTAAAGGGATTCTGAGCTACACCGCAGGCACCAGTTTTGGCGAAATCGAGCAGATCGATTCCGGCACCGATGGTGTGGTAACCGCAGACAGTCTTGTTCAGCTATACTACGCACTGAAAGATGATTATGCGAAAAACGCGACCTTCCTAATGAACCGTTCGGTCATTCAGGCGGTGCGTCTGCTGAAAGAATCAACCACCGATCAGTATCTATGGCAGCCAGGTCTAGCCGCTGGTACGCCAGACACCCTCATGGGTGTACCGGTGAAAGCAGCAGCCGATATGCCAGTTGCAGCGACTGACTCACTATCTGTCGCGGTCGGTGATTTCAAACGTGCCTACAAGATTGTAGACCGTGTCGGCATCCGCGTATTGCGTGACCCATTCACCGATAAACCTTACGTGAAATTCTACACCACCAAGCGCGTTGGTGGTGAAGTGGTGAACACTGAAGCCGTTAAAATTCTAAAACTGGCTTCTGGTTCGTAAGTGATCTTTTAGGCTGCAAATAACAGCAGTCTGCGCTTCCAATGCTCATGTACGTTTAAGTACATTCTGCGTTGGTTCTCACCTGCTGTTATTTTCGCACTAAAATCTTCACTTACGTAAAATCAATCAAGATTGTGATCTCCCGTTGCTCTTGGCAGGGGTTCGGCATGCCCGCGCCCCTGCATTTTCCTAATGTTTTTTTAATCACTGCTGTGCTAATCCTATATGTATAAAAGGAATAGGAGCAGACTCATGGGAACGATGGACGGCAAATGCGGAATGATCACCGGCGGTGCCAGCGGTATTGGCTTGGCAGTGCTGGAAGAAATGCTAAAACGCGGCGCAAGCGTGGTGGCGGCTGATATTAAAAGCTCACCAGAGCTGGATGCGCTGATTGCGCAATATGGCAATGATCGCGTGCGCTATGTGATGACCGATGTGTCGAACCCGAAAGCGCTCGAAGAAGCATGCAAAGTCACCGCCGAGTTGGGCGGAGGAAATATCGATTTCCTGATCAATAATGCGGGCATTCAAATTCAGAAGCCAATCTCAGAGCAAACACCTGAAACCTTCCAGAAGCTGATTGGTATTAACCTCATGGGTAAAGCCTATGGCACCATGGCCGCATTGCCTTACATGAAGGGTGAAGATGGCGTGATTATCAATACCTCATCGGTACATGGTCATGTTGGCTCTGATGAACGTGGCCCTTATTGTGCCGCCATGCATGGCACGATTGGCCTGACCAAAACGACAGCGGCTGACTTAGCCAAAGATAATATCCGCGTCTATAGTGTCTCACCTGCCTTCATCGATACACCGCTCGCGCAAGGCCCACTCGAAGATCTGGTAGAGAAGGGACGCTTTAAGAATTACGAAGAGGCAAAAGAGTGGCGCCTGCAGTACCAAGGTAATAAATGGATTAGCATGGAAGATACGGTCGCGGCCTATGCCGATTTGCTCGATGGCACCAACCGCGCACCAACCGGACAGGATATCTTGCTAGATAATGGCTATGTGCGCAGCGCGAATGAGCGCAATGGCGGTATGGCGATCTTTGAAGATGAGGCGCAAAGCGGGGTGGACCGCATCAATGCCGGCGCAACCGTACCCACTCAGCTAGATGCGTCTAATTTAACACATAATGCACCGCAAAATAAGGGTTCTGATAAGCTTGAAGTGGGCTAACTTGACCGATTTCACCTGAAATCGTACAATAAGGGTAGATTATAAGTAACAAAAACAGGGATATGCTATGACGGAGTTAACCCGCTCTGAGAAAATGATCGCCGAGAAGACCGTCTGTGTCTTGCTCGTTCGTGGTGAAAGCCCCGATGGCGAGAAGATTTACGCGTATGTTGCCGTTCGCGCCGATAAGCTGGAAGAGTTTATGGAAGCGCAGAAAACCGGCACATTCTACCCTGAAGATTATGGTGTGATTGTAGAATCCGGAGTCGGAGAGCCGACCGACGAGGTCAAACAACGCATGCATGATGAATATGGCTTCAATCATGATGCCATGGTCGATATTCCGGATGCCGCAAGTGCGGGCGATCTGAAAATGGATGTGGTCAAGTCTGACCCGAAACATCCAGACAATACGAATAAAGACAACTAATTCTCTTCATTCCTGATGTGCGCGCCGCAGGATAGGCTGTGGACTGTCATCTTTATTTCATAAAAACGTCACATCCAACGTATTCTCAATAGGTTACACTGTAACTAGGCGTAGAGTAGTCTCTGCGTGGTCGTCTATGGTGGCCGCGCGCATGGGGCATGGCTCTAAGCCGTTGAAAGGAATGAAAGAAATTAAGTGACTGAGAAGCGGACATTAGGTTACATCGACACCTCCACTACAACGGTGGCGGGACAACGTAACCGTATTATTGCTACCCGAACCGGCGCGGAGATTACCAACGTCGCAGGTTCATTGGGGGCCATTATGCTTGCGCGCGAGCTGGTCGATAAAGGACCGCTGAGCGGTGTGCGCGAATTTGTCGCGGATCATGTGGTGCGCCCTTATCTGGATACGTGGAAACATATCGGTGGGGCAGCCAAATCGATTCAGACCAAAGACGATACCGAACGCTTAAAACAGATGAATAAACAAGATCAGTCGCGTTTCTACGCAGACTTGCTGATTGATTATTCCGCAGGTTTCATTGGCGGTGCTGGTGGTCAGATTGGTGGCCAGATGATTTTTGATGATCTGGCATCGGTTCCAAATATCGGACCAAAGAATCACGCAGCTGTTTATGGCGTGGATAAAGCGGCACAGATCGGCTCGATCTTCCTGCTGAATACGGCGCTATCAAAACCATCAGAACAGATGCAGAAAAGCCTGGCTGGCGTCATGCAAAAAAGCATGGGCTTTGACGAAGAGTCGGCTAAGAAAAATGCGAACTTCCTTGTGAACTTCCAGATTCCAAACTTTGTCGGTGCGGCCGCAGCCGTAATGGCGCACTTGAAAATTTCTAGAAACTTTAAGTGGAACTAACCCACACCCACACCTTGTAAATCCATGAGTTGATTATGCCCTGTTGGTTGCAGATGCAAAGCAGTCTGTTTGGCTGCAATGCACATCTGCGCCTGCATTTCAGGCGGGCAGGTAAGCTCTATTGGGTGGATGATGCCGAGGCGCAGTTACTACTACGTGCGAACGATGCGATACGGATCACCCCCGCGTTTTTTGACCCCCCACACAGATCAGGAGAATAGCATGAGCGAATACCCAACCCGCGGGCTGCACCGCGTGACAGACCCAAGCGTCGAGCCGCTAAGCGTTAGTGAAGCGAAGCTCTTCTTGCGCATTGATACGAGCGATGATGATAGCCTGATTGGCGATTTCATTACCGCCGCACGCGAGCTAGCCGAGGCCATGACCGGACGCTCGCTCATTACGCAAAGCTGGCGCGTGACCTATGAGAATGCCGCACCGAACCCGATGCCATTGCCGCAAGGCCCAATCCTGTCGATCACATCGGTGAAGACGATAGATGAAAGCGCCAGTGAAACCACGATCAGCAGTGATGATTATGAGCTGAATGCAAGCAAGACCGAATTGTTAAGCGATACCGGCCTGTGCGCACACCGCATTGAGGTAACGTACCAAGCGGGGTACGGCCCAAGCGCCAGCGATGTGCCTGCCGATATCCGCCAAGCGATGCTGATGCATATCGCGCATATCTATGGCCACCGTGATGAGATGAACCCACCCCAAACCAGCCTGATTATCTATCAGCAATATCGTGGGGTGCGCGTATGAGTATCCGAGGCAGAAACACTGGCATTGCAGGTGAGCTAAGCGCGCGCTTGCGCCACCGTATTACGATTGAACAGCCAAACGATACCGCCGATGGCGGCGGCGGCGTCACACGAGGCTGGACGACAGTAGCAACCGTGTGGGCAGAGATTATCCCAACACGTGGCGGAGCAGAGCAGGGCTTAGGCGAAGCAGCCATACAAGCGCTACACACACACCGCATCACCATTCGCTATCGCGACGATGTCAGCACCGATATGCGCATCGGTTTCGATGGTCGATATTTCAATATTCGCAGTATCACCAATGTAGAGGAAGCCAAGGTCGTACTGGAGCTAAATGTTGAAGAAGGAGGCGCCGTATGAGCGATTGGATTTTATGGCCTGCCCAAAAGGCAATTTATTCGCATTTAAGCAGCGATTCTGCCCTAAATGCGCTGGTGACGGGCACCTATGACCACGTGCCGCCAGATGCTGCCTTCCCATACGTTTATTTAGGCCAGGGAACGGCGGAAGATCAGAGTGTGATGGGCCGTCAACGCAGTGTGATAGAGCTGCCTATTTTCGTCTATAGTCGCGAGGGCGGTAAGCGCGAAACACAGAAGATTTTTGCGCGACTCTATTGGCTGCTCCATGACCAAACACTCAGTGGCGATGGCATTTCGCTGTACCATATCGAACACCGCACGGCAGTCATACGATTACTCGATGACAGACAAACCTATCAGGGTGAAATGCGGTTTCAGATTTGGTGTGAAGTGAGTGTGGCGTAACTAGCGAACCGCGGCAGCCGATGTGCTGCTAAAGAGTGCGGCAGAATCTTTATAGAAACTGGCGCGCTCATCATCGCAGATACTACGCTGATTCGACGCGTAATGCGCACAGGCCAGCTTGTTGTCTTGAAACTCAAAGACAACCGGCTCTGGCTCGACATCGAAAGTATGGAATTCATAGACCATGCCGTTACGCACGCGAACCATCGAATTGTCCGCAGGCGCGCCAAAGGCAAGTTCTAACATGTGCTGTGCTGCTCCCCAGAAGGGACGACCCTCAATGAGGTCTTTCTTGTTGCGATCAGAAATCAGCATGCTGCGAATACGCTCGATGCGGCGCTTTTCTGAAAGATCGGGATCGCTCTCGATAGAGGCCATCGCTTTGCTGCCAGTCAGAATATATTTCATATTACCCAATAGCTCTGAATGACTCGCATTCAGATACAGAATCATGACGAACACTAATGATCCGAGTAATAATGAAGGGACGATTGTCCTCATAGTCTGCTAGCCTTCCGTATCTGCCCAAAAAATGGGCCTTTTACAGTACGTTTCTCTGTCGCACTCTTAGGTGCAATCTACTTCACTATAGCAACAAAAAGTTAACAAAGTGTCAAAATGAAGATGAAATGAGGGCGGTTTTGTTAATAAATTAAGGGGTCTTAGCCTGAAAACGCAGCATGAAATTGGCGTATTGCTGGTCTAGCATGGCAAGCTCTGGCGCATCACATGGTGTGCGGCTATACATCATTTGGAACGAGCCTTCCGCCGCCGTGACAATACCCGAATAAAGCTCTGATACATCGATTTTTTCAACGGTACCATGCTTCTTATGCTCCAGTAGATCGGAATGCATGGCGCGCATGAGGGCTTTGACCTCATCGGCATTGGTACGCTCACAACGCAGCAGGATATAAGCACCCACCAGCGAGTTCTCGTAACGTTGCTTCAAATCATCCAACGTTGCATCATGTGCCCAGTCGCTCTCAGACTCTAGCAGGCTTAAAATAAGAGATGGATCATCCTCAGAGGTCTGATTTTCTGTGCGATACACACTGGTTGCGCTGCGACGCTGCATCTCTAACTGCTGAATACTATCGCTGATACGCTGCTGAGCCGCCATGCGCAGCTCTAAATGACGCACTTGATGGCGCAAATCTTCCAGCAAATAGCCCATTGAGCTAAAAATCAGCGCGATAAACAATAAAGATAGCACATTGCGCTGACGAAATTTCTTCAGCAGGAAATCGATGCGATGCTCAGGAATGACATCTTCGAGTTGAGCGCGTAACGCTTTCTCATCCATGAATAAATAGGCCAGTGTCAGCACCAGCAATAATACAAAAATAATCGCAAACGCAATCGGCGGGATATCGTGGATAAATTCCATCAGCCTGAAGCCCCCTGTCCGGTGCAATCAATGACCAGATTCTCGCCCATCGCGGCTTTAACTTGCCATAAGCGGTCATACGCGAAACAGCGATATTCAACATCTAAACGCTTACGGCAAGAGGGATGCTTTTTGTTTTCCAGCACCTTCGGCGTCGCTTTGATCTGGCAGGTGAATTTACCGCCACACAGCTCTTTCATTTTATGCAGCACATTATTGCGCTCCATATTATCCAACCCGTCAGTGGGCAGGTTACGACGCGCATAATCTTTGCGCTTTAGATCGAGCACATAATTACAATTCTCGCCCCAAGTGGCAGAATGAATATCGATAACTTTATTGGGGTCCACACCGCTAATGCCTGCTTCGGCAGCGATTTGCTCTTTATTGCCGGCTACGAGAAATACGATGATCGCCGCAGTGATCATCATAGAGACAGCCATAATATGAAACTTCATATTCGTCATTGCTGCTTACCGCTTAAGTCCGTGCGAGACTCCCTGTTTTGTTTGTTTTTGTCTTATGATCTGAACGCTGGTTTAGTGAGATTACGCGCCGACCACAAGGTTTTATTATCATTATTCTAAGGTAATAGCGTACCGGGTTTAAGTAAAAAAATAATTAATACTAAGATAACAAAGCGTTAATGTTTGGTTTTATTTAGACATTAGCGGCGCGTGCGCGCTGCTCCAGAAGAATCTTTAGGGCTGTCTGTGCATCGACGCTGCCCGTTGTGCCTGCATCTTTCATCTCTACAGAGCCAACCATGCCACGACCAACTTCGAGTGTGTCAGCGCGCGCTAGCTCGGTGCGATGACCGGTAGGGGTGACATCACCCGCATCCGCGCGATCGGTACGTCCAGTGGTTGCACGATCAACGGTTGCGCCGCCCATATGCTCACGACGATAGGCCAATGATGCCTCAAACCCTTTGCTGGTATCGGCATATTGCATCATATGCTTTGGAATATCGATGCCATGATTACCAAACAACGCCAAATGACCACCCCACCATCCTTGATAGTGCAGATGCGCCAAATAAACTTTTTCACCTTCCTTAGTGCCATCTGGAACGACACCGGTGAAGGTGTTTAGCAGCTTACGCTTTTCCTGAAGCACGGGCGAGATGACTTGTGCAATCTCATTGTAAGTGAGTGGGCGATATAGCGCCTGATTATCTTTGACTGATTTAACCTTGCCATCCGAAGTGGTGACTTTAAATTCATCGGTCGCGAGCAAGGCTAGCTCTTGTTCATTTAATTGACCGCCTTTACCGGCAAGTAAGCGATCCCATACGGATTGATCACCAGAAAGCTTGGCTTCTTTGAGTTTTGCAACCTGCGCATCAGATAGCTTTAACTGATTTTGCAATATGCGACCATATAAGCCGCCCATATCATCTTGCAGATACAAGCGATCTTCTTCGGTCAGATATTGCGAACCAAATGGGTTTTGCTCTGGGTTTAAGAAGACTTGCTGCAAGAGACCGGCGCGATGCGAAATCTCATTAAGTTGCACATGGTATTTGACCATACTGGCACCGTCTTTACCTTCTTCCCATAAGGTGTGCCCTGCGTCTGATACGCTCTTTTTGAACTTATCCCAGCTCTCAATCGAAATTTTCTCACCGGCCTTAAACATGCCATTGAATAGTTCTGCAGCACCTTTGGTCATGCCTTGTACGGCACCATTGATCAGAGTGATGTGACCATGACCAAGCGCCATATGCTTGCCCACCACGCCCATAATGGCGCCCATTTCATCGGTGGTTAGTTTGATGTTTTTAAATGGTGAATCGGCGGCACCTAAAATGCGATCCAGATCACCTTGTGAAATATCACCATGCTTAACGGCAGCACGAATAAAGTGTACACCAGTGCCACGCAATTCACTTGCCTTAAGCTCGCGAACCAGCGGGTTAAAGAGCTGGTCGCCCCACATGCCTTTGGTTTTACCGGCATATAGCTCCATCATGTGGCGCAGATTCTGAATACGCTCTTCTTCAAGCGCGAGCGTGCGACCCTTCATGATGCTTTCATTGAAATCTTCCAGATGCTTCTTCGCCAGATCAACCTGTGCGGCTGCTTGGAATGTCTCTAACATAGAGCCTTTGCCAGACATGGCGGCTTCCATCTGAACAACAATCGCTTCAGCTTCCTCAGCGGTAACTGGTTCACGTTTGCCGGTTTTCTCATCCACCACTTTTCCGCGTGATTGAATCGAAGAGACCAGCTCAGCACGTGTATCTTTTAGGCGTTGCTCAAGGTCAGCATGCCCTTTTTCAGCGCGAGGCGGCTTACCATCAACAAAGAAATCTTTATAAAGCGCTGCCTTTGCGATAGGTGATTTCGTATCGCGCTCATGCTGGGGCTTGCCTTCGTTGGTTTCACGCCACTTATCGATCTCTGCTTGTAGCGCATCTTTATCACCACCATGTGCGACTAATGCCGCTTCATAAGCAGATTTATAACCACCATTACCTTCATAACCACCACCAATCTCGGTGACGAGTTCGTCGAAACGACGTTTGATATATACGGCACGCGAAAACTCCGCTAGCGCGGCGTCGCTGCGGATATTCTCTTTATGAACCGTTTGCTGGGCATCGAGCTTTTGTTTGATCGCACCTTGCATGTCCAGGTGCTTACGATTTTGAATCTGCTCCTCGACGATGTTCGAGTAGCGATGTCCCCCCTTAGTTGTTTTCGTTTTATCGGTCATTGTTTCACGTGCTTATGTTGTACTTACATAGTTACCATAACGTCTTTTGCCGTTGTTTTCACTTTAGCTTCTTCACTGCCGTGATATTTAATCGGATCGAACGTCAAACCAGTTAGTTTTGATTCAATCACAATACCGCCGTCGGTAAAGTCGATATCTTTGATATTCTCTAACTGACCACCAACAAGCGCTTTGATGCTTTTAAAGGTTTCCGGGTTCTCCGTAGCGATTTGATTAAGTACACGGATTTCAGCTTCGGTTAGATATTCTTTATGATCGGTTTTGCCCTTGCCCTGATCAATGAGGGCTTTTAGTGCCGCAATCGCTTTTGCATTGCCGGTAACACCAAGATTCTGCGCTGTCAGATTAGTGATAATACCCTGACGCAGATCGTCCGCAGCTTTATCAATGGCAGCGATGCCGTCTGCTGCATTTACAATAGCGCCATCCATTGTGATACTAGTAAATTCGCCTTTTAGGCGCGCATCATAAATGGCACCATACAAACCGGTGCGTGGCTCGATTGCGGTTAGTCGTAGGCCAGTTTTGCCGTTACCATGAATACGAATCTCGCGGTAACCATAACCGGTAATTCGCTCGGCAATTGATTGCGCGTATTTCTTCGCGTCGGCATCACCATTCAGAATAGTCAAAGCATTCTTGCGGTCATCAGCAGTGAGAACATAGGGTTTCCCACCCGGAGTCAGGTCTTTATTCAGACGTGATTCAAGTAATTTGACGAGTGCCTCTTCGTAGACCGCTTGATAGGTCGCTTTCGCTACAGATTTAGCATTTGCTTTTGCTTCATCTTCTGGGCCACGAATCCAATCTGCGATCCCCATACCAACACGACCATCCTTAAAGGTTGTCGATGCGGTTTCTGCGGCTACTTTAAGTAATGATTCTTGAATGCCTTTTGGTACGTCAGTGCCTAATGGTTCTTTTCCTTCTTTGGCAAGCTTGGTCATTTCATCGAGTTTGGCAACAACAGCGTCATTCAGTTTGGTTGCTGTTGGTGCGATCAGGTCGCCCAGTCCGCTCCATAATTGACCAAAGACTTCTGTTAGTGGCTCCCACCACCAACCAACGAGATATTGATACCAAGTACTGTTTTTTGCTTCTTCTGCATCTGCTGGACGCACTTCACCTTCTTTAAGAAGGCCGAATCTTGCTTTAAGATCGTAAGCCATCGCTTGCTGAAGACCTTTTTGCGCATCCCCAGTAGGGTCGCCTATAGTCTCCTTGAATACGCCTCCGAAAAACTCGCTAAGATTAAATCCAAACATTGTCTGCCCTTTAAGGTTTTTTTCGCTTTCAATTTCGTTCGGGATACAATGATCCCTTTCTACTGTACTAATAGTACCAATTTTACCCCCAATTTTGTGTGAACCTTATGTGACAATATCCTTGTTTTTCAGTGGTTATCTTCACGCAAACGTCACACATACTGCCCAATAGCTCTGATAAACTGCTAAGTGCATCAATGTGGGTTGGTGCGCGTGCGCTATGGGGAATAAACCCGATGGCGAAACTAGAAAAAACGGGAGTATTGCAACCGCTTATATGGCAAAAGACGATACAGAAAAGCAGCCTAAAGAGAAGACCGCAGCACAGCGTCTAGCGGAGCTTGATAAGGATGCTGCGCCTGATGCAGTCGATGCTGTAGCTAACCAAGGCAAACAGCTCGCAGATGAAGGCAAGCAAATTGCCGATCAAGCCACAGCGATTGCCGCAGGCGGCGTTACGGCCGATGCCGCACGCGAAATGGCACTGAAATATGGTGGCGATAACGCACAGAAATTGGTGGCCGCAGGCGATCAACTCAAACAACTTCAAAATGCAACGAATGGCGACACACCAGATTTTAAAGCACTGGCAGCCTCCGCCGAGCAAATGGGCGTGGATGGCAAAACCAAAGAATTCTTACATCACCTAGCAGATAGTAGTGACCCTGCAAGAGCGGGTGAAGTGCCGGGCCTGATCGTCGATCGCGATTCGGGCAAAGTAAAACTCTTCGGTATCGAAGGCATGGAAGTGCCACCGCAATATGCGGCGATCATGGCTTCGGGTTATACCTTTGCGCTGAACCTAATAAATGGGTTCGTCTGGGACAAAGCATATAAGGGCGCATCGCATGTAGCAGAACATCAGTTTAACCTAGATGCAGCTGGTCGCCATAGAGCAGGCTTAGTCGCAGCTTACGCTGGTATCGGCGCGATGACACACTGGATTGATATCAATCAGTTCTATCAGGCAGAAAAACAATACCGAGAAGATTATCGCAAATTATCGCGTCATTTAGCACCCGTGCTGGACGACATGAAAGGTCACCACGGCACAGCGGCTCTCTTCAGTGTGAAGCCGGATGAAAACGAACTCGTATATAATGAACGCCGACGCATGCATGATATCAATAATGCAGAACGCAATAAGCACTTTGTGCAGGCGCTGGGTCGTAATGTTCAGTTTGTCGTGAGTGCCGTCGAAGGCCACGCTAAGTTAGGCGCGCAGGGCTTTAATTCGGATGCGGCAAAACAAGCAGCGAAATTCGCAAAAGACAAAGATGCTATGAAAGAGCATTACGCGAAACTTGCCGAGACGATGGACGAAATCAAATCGCAAGTGGGCGATCGCATTAGTAAAGAGAAACTCTTGGAGATGGCTGAAGAGCAAATTGGCGCCGCTCCAAAAGGCAAAGCAAAAGCAGACGCGAAGGGCGGCTTCAGTAATGTTCAAAGCCAGCTGATGAATGGTGGCGCACTGATCTCAACCTTTGTCGGTCAGATGGTGGGTAATGCGCTATTCACCTCTCGCCGTGATAAAATTCAGCCAATCTCGGCCTATGACATGATCCGCGAATTAAAAGCGCAGGTCGATGATAATACCAAACGCGAACGCTACCGCCTGCCAACAGGCATGAAGGTGGAAGGTCGCAAAGGCGTGAATGATAATGCACTCACATTAGAGCATTATATCGAGCAAATCTTTAGGCAGCATGAGCGCGACGGTGACCCGAGCGCAAAAATCAGCGACCGCCTGAAAGACGAATTTGAAGAAGCATGCGGTATCATCGCACAAGAAATTCGCGATGAGCGACTAGACACCATGGCGCTGATCCAGCTCGTCGGTGAGCGTAAAGTGGTTCGCCGCGGTGGTAAGTCGGTGGTTGGTAAGGACGTAGTCAATGCAGAAGTAGATCGCATTGAAGCGCAGATGAAGCACGCAAGCTTCATCGACGAGGCAGAATATTTCAACGACGCATCATTCAGCAAAGAACAGCTACGCGACGCATGGGATGCTATGGATGCAGAAGAACGCGAAATTTTCGCGACCTTCGTACCAGAAGAAGTGTTAGAAGCAGCAGGGGTGAACCTGAAGAAACTACAGCAAGACAAAGCACAGCGCCGCGAAGCCATGCACAAGAATGTGAAACAGGTCGTCGATGGCTTGGTGAAAATGGGCGATGAAAAAATGCGCGAACTAGACGCGACCAACACCGAAATCGAACTGCTCAATAATGCAGCAGAAAAAGTAGCAAAAGAAGGCGATGACGCCATCGATAAATACATGCCGGGCGTGGGCAAGAATGGCGAGCTAACACTCGACAGACCCGTTGCCAACATGCTGGTGCACCACGTTCAACATGGCGGACGACTACAGGAGTTAATGATAGAGCGTAGCGCTGAATAAAGACGACAACCAAGGCAAAGCACACGGGAGATAGCCAAGCCACATGGGAAAACACGACGAACTACAAAGCCAATGGCGTAATCCGCCGGATGAGGTAGACCCATCCGAAGTCGGCATGACGACCAGCGCTGTGCTCAATAATGGCGATGCAGGCTATAAACTTTTCAAAAAATTCACCGACACCGGACTGAAAATGGATAGCATGTTCAGCCCATGGAGTTACTTCACCAAGATCCCTGGCCCGTTTGAGCATTTCTTGAAAAATAACGGCAATGCACAAGGCTCTTGTACCGCTGGCTGGATGGAATATATCGGACAAATGTATGCGCTTGGCGATGATATGCGCAGCTTTACAAGCATGATGATGCCACCACCCATTGCGATGATGGCAGGCCAGTTCGGCTTATTGGCAACCGATACGCATCGTGAATTTAGCCAGAAATTTAACGATAACCTACTGACTCATAATGACGATGGTTCGCTGAATCGTGTGTATTCAACCCATGTAAGAAAATTGTTCGAGCCGGGAAAAGAAGATCAATGGCCGCAGATTTTCTTAACCAGTAATCACGCCATGTCCGCAACACATGAAGATGTGGCGGGCCTAATGACGGGGCTACAGAAATTAGCCAAGGATAGCTTTGGACTAAAACCAAATCTTATTCGTCGCATCGATAAAGGCGCGCCCGAAGAAGACCCCGCTAAAGAGGGGGTTGGCCCAAAAACCATGATCATTTCGGCGGTCAGTGCCCGCCCGAATGCATGGCTAAACGGTTCGGCTTTACTGCGCCGCCTGATTGAACTGCGTGTTCAGCATGACCGTAACCCGCATCAATTCCCCGATCAGGATTCGGAGATGAGCCCGGCAGCGATTCGCCTGGCTAAATTTATGCTACGCATGATGGTCGAAGAAAAAGATATCAGACGCGTTGACCCATTCGGTACAGAGCGCATGGCCGATATCATCGCGGATGGTCAAGAGCCTGTCACACTACGCAGTGACGCCCGCGCCATCGCACAGCATATTCGTATTGCAGGCTATAGTAAGGGCGGAAATACCGTGACCGATGCAATGCGCTACTTAGTATCAGAACTGAAAGCGACACGCGCAAATGGCGAGCCAGCCTTTGTGATCCGCCATAAAGAGAATGAGCCGCTAAAAGAAGACGAAAGAGATTATGGTGATGCCCAAGGCGCGGCATCGGCACTGGGCAAATGGGATATCGCATCGATTGTACGTAATATCGGTTTGCTAAGCATTGCTGCCGGTGAAGTACCGCTAACACACGAAGAAAAAGAATATGGCATCCGCCGGATTAATATTCTGAATGATAAAGATGTGGTGGCATCGCATTTCAGTGCGGCAGACCGCAAACGCCCGGAATTATTCTATGGCCGCCATGATGATTTCCACCTTATTGGCGGTGTCGGTGATGAGTTGGGGCACGGACCCGACTTTGCGCTAGGTACCATCAGCAAAGATGGCAAAGAAGAAAGCGGCTATATCATGAGTAAGCCCAACGGTGGCGTGCGCGATAAATTGCGTTGCTATTTCGCGTCGATGTTTGACAAGGTAGCCGTACAGGACCTTGTAATTATTCCCGAATTTGAGAAGGATGGAAAACATTACGACGCACAGGTCGAAATCGAGCTGGCACCCGGTGTAACCTTTGATCAGGCAGAGAAAAAACTGCTACCCGCATTGAATGACGCTGTGTATGGCAATGGCAAAAAAGTGAGCCAAGAAGAGGCGGTAAGTTTCTATACAGACCTAGATAGCCGCTGTTTGCGTATGACGGGCTGGAAATCTGGCATGGATATGAGCAAACTCGTCTCGCGCATTAAGGAAGCCTTTGAAACATTAGGACCAAATGATGCCGGAAACGACGTGCTGATCTCAAAGAATGCGATGTGGGAGCTAGATAATTATGAGCGTGAAGTCGCACAAACCAACCATCCAAATGCTGCGGCCATCTATGCTGAATCGGTGATTCACGACCGCATGCATGACGCAACACGATTCTACCCCGAGCTGGCAGAGCCGCAAAGCCATGCCATGCGAGGCTCCTAACACCCTAAAACCCCTCTGTTTTTTCACGGAAACGTCATAAAAGGTTCATACTGACGAACCAAAGGCACGATATACTGATAAGGATGCTAAAAGTGTATCTACAGTTGAATTATGTGCATGAGGTGGCGAAATGGTAGAGCAATTCGTCAGTAGCGCTATGCGTGCGCCAAAACCGGGTGGCTTAGGCCAAGTCGGCGGAAGTGCGGGCATGAAAGGTGCCAAGCTCACGCAAATGGGTGATCCGACCAAAGTACGCACATGGGATCACCAGAGTTTCTTCGAGTCAGGTTTAGAAAATGTTGGTACCGTCGGCGATGTCGCCTTTGGTGCGCAATTCCTGATTCCGGGTTTAGCATGGGTCACACGAAATACATTAGGCCGCCTTCCGAATGTTGGGCTAGGCATTACCAACGGTGCAGGTAAAATCTTCACCGCGCCAATGCGTGCATTAGAAACCACAACAGTAGAAGATGCATTAAGCGGCCGCGCATTTGGCAAGCTGGCATCGGAACACGCACGACACAGTAAAGCCTATGCTGCCGAATTCGGTTCGCTCAAAGGCACGGCTGAAGGCGCTGAGATTCTCGCTAACCATAGCATTGCACCGAAAGCAGCAGAGTTTACCTCTGGCGCATTCCGCAATGATCACTTCCTGCATGGATGGGCACAGCGAGGCATTACAAAAGGATTTGAAAACCTAACCGAACAAGCAACCGGCCATCAGGCGAATCTGGCAATCGGTAAGCAGGGCATGCTGGAAGGCACGCTCACCAAAATGGGCATAAAAGAAGCACCAGCCATTGCACAGATGCCAGCAGAAGTACAAGCCATTCACGATGAGTTAGGCGCATTCAAACAGACCATTTCAGGTGAAGCACATCTGGTGGATATGGCAAAAGCAGAAAAGCATTTGGGTAATGTGGTCAAGCTTTCGCAAACCGCAGAAGTAGCAGGTCACGGCAAGCTGATTGGTACTATCGCCAAAGATATGGGCGAGATGAGAGAAAAGCTGACCGGCGTTCAAAAACACATGAGCGCTGCGCGTAATCCTAAAGGTGCGATGGCAACGGTAGGCACCGCAGTTAAAGGTGCGTCGCTGTTTGATGTTGTGTTTAAAGGCGGTATGGCCGCTGGTGCCGCGTATTATGGCGTACGCACCATTACACATGCGAGCCAAGCGATCTCTTACCTGAAAGAATTAAACAAAGACCTGACTGGCAAAGAGCTGGGCACGCTAGATCTGATCATGGGTAATCACCTAACCCCAATGATGCAAGAAGCGCGCGCCAATATGATTGCGAAGTTTGGACCAGAAACAGTCGCTGCCGCAGCCAGTGCCGCGCTGAACATTATTTTCATGAGCAAGCACCTTAATGCTAAATCGCAGGCACTCATGATCGGTGCAATCGGTACACAAATGGCCGCTAGCAGCCTAAGCCCACCACAGCACCTGCTTGATAGCTATATCCAGATCAAAGACATGCAAAAGCAGAATATTCCAGTGCCAGTTGAATCTTACGGCATGTTACTCGATGCCGCATCGGCAGATGCACGCGCCGCAGGTGGCCCTGAGAGCCGCTTGGTACGACGCTTGGCCGAGGAATATACCAAAGAACAAATCAAACCAGCAGATTTGCTGAAAGAAATCGAAGGCAAAGACGTCTTCAATAAACGCGCGCACCGCATTGCCAAAGAGATCAAAGCAGAAGATGCGAAGAAGCATCGCCATCCAACGACCAATAAATCGCTTCTAGATGACAAAGACCAGAAACCTGATAGCAAAATTAATGCGAAGAGTGCGAAACGTCAGGATGAAAAAGAACATGATGATCAGCGCACCAATACCGATGGAGCCGCGTTAGAAAAAGCCGATGCAAAAACCGTGATCGCTGCAAATGAAATGAGCCATGAAGGGCGCATGCAAGAAGCAAGCAGGGAGGTGAGCAGCTAATGGCATTACCACCTGAAGAGCGCGAAAAACTAGGTTTGCCAGAAGCCAATGTCAATGGTGCAAGCTTGGCTGGAGTTGCGGTAGCACAGCGCGAAGAGGCCGACCAAAGCATGTTGCCCGGCCGCGCAGGCAAGATGATGGCAGAAGGCCAAAAGGCGATTCAGAATTTTGACCCTAAAGAACTCATGACCACCGATTTCTTACTCGAAGTAGCAGAAGGTGGCGTGCCGATTCCAGGTGTGCAGATGGTGGGTAACGTCGCAGGTGCTGGTGTTGGCTTTATCGTCGCAGACCGTCGCGCAAAGAAACAATATGACGCTATGATTGAGCGTTACCGCGATGAAATCTCAACCCAACTGGGCGTGCCGTCTGAGCAAGTGGGCATTAAAGAATTATTGGAAGCCGCCAAACACAGCCCAGGACTGCGTAAGTCACTCGAATCGATTGATGCGGAGAAAGAATCCCATCCATATGTCAATATCTCTGGCCTACTCGGTATGGGTGGCGCGGTGATGGCATCCGCCCCATTATTCGCAGGTGGTCCGATTATTGGCCTAGTCGGTGGTGCCGTCGCGGCGATGGGTGGCTATATGGCGGGTAGTAAGATTGGAGAATCTTTCTTGAGTCCCAATGAAGATGCCAACCCGCAAAAGCATTTAGAAGAAATTGAAATGAAACTGCAAGCCGGTGAACCGGTGACCGAGCTAGATTTATTCAAGCTGCGAGTCGCGCAAAGCCCGTACCTAGAGCAACAAATCGAGTCGCAGATGGGCAAACATTTTGCGCAGCTAAACAAAGCCGACCAGAAATTTGTGATGCGACGTAATGCGTCACTCAGACATCGTTGTATGGTGGATGCTGACAGATGCAATAACGGATTAAACACCGATGAGCTGATGTTTGATCAGCAACAACATTCTCCAGTACAAGAAATTAATGATTTAGCCGAGTTAACGGGCGATGCGCAAATGAGCGAACAGGTAGGTGATGAGCCGGGCGTGTTCGGTAAGCACACCGCCCGTCACCAATCTGGCTCTGGCAAAGGCGGTAATTTCCGCGAGATGGTCAAAGCGCGCCGCGTGCTGGCTTCGCAAGGCGCAGCACTCGATAAGACATCCTAAATTCAGACGCACCGTCTGAACCTATTTTCACCTTTTATTCTATCTAACCAATGAGGCTATCATGGCGTTTCACGACGTTCAGTTTCCCACTGACATCAGCTATGGCTCGACTGGCGGGCCGGGCTTTTCTACCGATATTGTCATCAATCATGGTGGCTATGAACAGCGCAACAGTAATTGGGCGCAAGCGCGCGGGCGATATAATGTCGCGCATGGCATTAAAACCCAAAACCAACTGAATGAGCTGGTCGCATTCTTCCGCGCACGCAAAGGTCGCGCCCATAGTTTTCGTTTTAAAGATTGGACAGACTATGAGGCCAACGGTGTCATCATCGGCACTGGCGATGGCAGCACCGTCGAATTTCAGCTGATCAAACCCTACACCAGCGGCGCAACGACAATCAGCCGCACCATCAGCTTACCTGTCGCGGGAGCGTTGAGTCTTTATCTGGATGGCTCGATCACCCCAAGCGGCTACAGCATAGATAATAGCACCGGATTGATCACCTTCGATTCCGCACCCGGATCAGGCGTGGTGATCACCGCAGATTACGAATTTGATCTGCCCGCACGATTCGATACCGACCAGCTCTCTGCCCGCATCGAGAATTATGGCGTGCGTAGCTGGTTAGATATCCCAATCATCGAAGTGCGGAGGTAGCCATGCATACACTCACCAGCGCATTCAACGCGCATTTGCAAACCGATGTGACGACACTTGCAACTTGCTGGAAGATCACGCGGCGCGATAGCACAATCATGGGCTTCACCGATCATGACACCGATATTGAGTTAAGTGGCGTCACCTATCTGGCATCATCCGGATTCACGCCCACAGCCGTGCAGAACTCATCCGCACTAAATGTCGATAATCTAGACGTACAAGGGCTGCTCGATTCGGCGGCCATCACCGAAGAGGATTTGCTCGCCGGTGTGTATGACTTCGCCGAAGTGGAATGCTTTGTCCTCAATTACGAAGCGCCTGATGATGGCACGCTACCGCTGCGCACCGGATGGATTGGCGAGGTAACAGTCAATCAAGGCGAGTTCATCGCCGAGATTCGTGGACTCACCCAACGTCTGGGCCAAACCATCGGCCAGCTTTATTCGCCCACTTGCCGTGCGCAGTTAGGTGATAGCAGATGCGGCGTGACGCTAGGTAGCTTTACCGTAACCGGTACGGTCACAGCCAGCACAGACCGCAACCAACTAACCGATAGCGGCCGCTCAGAAGATGACGGCTATTTTGCTTACGGCGTGGTGAGCTTTACATCCGGTGCGAATACCGGCTTAAGCATGGAAGTAAAACAATTCAGCAATGGTAGTTTTATTCTGATGCAGGCCATGCCGCACACGATAGAGGCAGGCGACACCTATAGCGCGATAGCAGGCTGCGATAAACGCATCGCCACCTGCGCCAGTGTTTTTAGTAATGCTGCCAACTTCCGTGGCGAGCCGCATGTGCCCGGAACCGACCGGATTTTAGAGACTTCGACCACACGTAACGAGTAAAGCAGCCCCAAAGCCCACATTTAAGTCATTCTGCTTGCTTGTGCGCCGCAAAAGGCGTACATCCTGAAAGGAGAAAAACGAGCAATATATGGCTTTTATTCTGAATATGCTGGGCGGGATGATGTCAGTGCTAACACTGCGCTCATCTGGCGTGTACCGATACCCCTACCGCAACAGCATGGAAGGATTGGGCGGCGACTTCAAACGTGTCGCAAGCGATATCAGCTATATCATTGCCGAGGATGATGAAGACGAAGACTGACGCATGAATACGCAGAACAAACCACAAGGCAATAAAGGCAACAACCCGCGACGCGGTAACAATAACCGTACCGAATCCGCAGGTGGCCGCCAAAACCGCAACCGCCGCCCGCGCAAAAAGGCGGAGGTCTTGCCAGATCCAGAAGTGCTGGAAGCGTATGATTACGTTGTCGAAGGCTCTGCAAAAGAAATCATCGAAATGTTCAAGACCGAACAAGCGCACCGACACCAATGGGAACGACGCGCCTTGCGTATTCACATGATGAGCACGGTCATCGGCCAAGTGCTTGGTTTCCTCATCGCGATTGCGATTTTTGTCTCCGCGGCCGTTATCGGCATTCACGGCGACTCAACCATTGGCGCATTTATCTGGGTCTTTGGCATGGCGATCATCACCATGGCCGCACTGGTCTGGTGGTACGCAAAAAGCCTGGGCCAACGCCCACTCTTTGCCCGCCCCGCGCTACGTTCATCTTTCCGCGCGGAAAAAGATAAGAGCTAATCATAACCCTTTATATCCGAGGTATATCATGCAACAGCCATGCATTGTCGCGTGCGCGCGCAGCTATTTGGGCACGCCATTCAAACATCAAGGCCGAAGCAAAGACCGAGGCGTCGATTGCTTGGGGCTGCTGGTGGGCATTGCGCGTGATTGCGAATTGAAATCCGGCGAGCAACGACTTGCTGATCGCGATGATCGCGGCTACGGACACATTCCGCCTTACTCGCGATTACATCAAGGGCTCTGCGAAAACCTAACCGAGATTTCAAAAGAAAATATGAGGGCAGGGGATGTGGTATTGCTACGCCATGATGGCAACCCACAGCATCTGGGAATCATTGCGCAATTGGACGATGGCGTTTGGTCCATCATCCACGCCTATGCTAAAGCACGCAAGGTGGTCGAACACAGGCTGGATGATGGTTGGTATGCGCGAATCGCGCATATATACCGCTTCTGTGCGTCATAGCGTCTCTTGTTTTACATCGTGGGCTGCAAAGCTTGTTCTTCTGCGCTTCCGTTGCTCATGTATACGAAATACATTGCGCGACGGTTCTCGAATCCCATTCTTTTCGCACCACGCTCTAAAACAATAAACCGCTATGAATGTGTAAGTTGGGGAGGAGTCGAATCCGGATATGGTGGGGTCTAACCTGCGCTCATAGCTGCGCAGATTAGAACGTCCAACGTATTTGGATGCCGGCGAACCAATCCTTATCTTTGTCCTTGGAAAGCACCATATCCGTTTTTTGGATATCAGACTTATACATATTGCCATTCAATGAATACCCTTTATGGATCTTCATCACCCGAAGGACTGCATCCTCCGAGCCATTGGCATCTGCAAAAGAAATCTTACCCAATTGTCGCTCCTTGTGGCCCGGTTTGCGTTTTTCCTTATCCACGTCAATCGAGGCCGTCTTCGAAACCGAAGAACAGCCTACTATTAACGCGCACAAGACGCACCAGCTGAGGGTTATAGCGCCCCTCTGCGCGGTTGGCCGCCGTGCTGTAACTGTTGGTATCTTAAATTCTATGCCCATTAATCAATCACACAAATCCTGTTATATGAGCGCACCATGCGCACCATATGGTTTGTAGTCTCAGCTCCTTATCGGTTGGGTGGATGGGTTAGGATAACTCACTAACCGGATGCGGGGATCTGCACTCCCTACGTTAACTTGTGGCGCATGTCTCTGGCCTATAAAGTTGGCATCTTCATACTTAGATTACCACCCTATGGATCAGTTTACTGGAAATTAGTTAATGAAGCGTTAAAGAACCATGAAGCGGCGCAATAAAGTGCTTCACATTATTTTAACGGCTTGTTGCTACACTGCTATGCGTAGGAGTGGTTTGAATGACAGAGCCAAAAAAAGAGCATATCAGTTGGAGAGATGTCTATCGTTTAGATGATGAGACGATCATCAATAATGATTTGCCGTACGATAAATGGCCCAAACAGACCCAACAATTCTTCGACGATATGATGAAAATCTATGAGAAGACGGATGCCGGGCAAGAATGGCTTCAAAAGCTTCAAGAAAAGCACGGCCAAATCAATGTAGTCGGCACCATGACCTATATGGTGGGCGATAGGAAAATACCAACTACAGGATTAGGTGTGCCGCGCTCAGGACGAGATATGGTCGTCGTCATGCAGAATTTTGAAAAATTTTATGTGCGTGGACAATTTAATTCCGAACGATTTCGTGGCATACCGGTAGAGCAGCTGGCAACACGCGAGATGCGCCTGAAATTAGGTGCCGCTATGGTAGGCCATGAGGTCGGCCATCATCTGAACCAACCTGATGATCTTGCCAGAAAAATGGGTAAGAAGTTTATGGATGGTGTGGCCTGCGGTGAGAAAGTCGCCGTCGATACGTTTGAAGACCGCATCCGGGCTGAGCTAGGCTTGCCTCTTAGAAAAACCTATATCGATGCCAATCAGCAGCTATTGGCGGGGGTCAAATACTTCAAAGAGCATATCTCCGAGTTTGAGTTTAGCACAGAGGATTTCGAATATTTGAAACGCCGATTTGAAGGTAAGCCGATCCAACCTGAATATGAGCCAGAATATAATAGGGAAATGGCCGATCTTGTAAGCAAAATGAGGGGGGGTGCGGAGAAAATGGTGAAACAGAATGTATTTGCCTGTACTACAGTGTCACCCGAAGAGTTAGGCCGTTCAGCAAATAATTTGCTTCTAAGCTTTGTGAATGAGCAAATTGCTAAAGCAGACAAAGCCCCAAAAGATGCAGCTACACAACGCCAATAAAAAAGCCGACCCGAAGGCCGGCTCTTCTTATATCGTAATCTACAGATCGGATTAGTTGATAATCGCAATCGCTGAAACATGGCGAGGCTTTCTACCAGAATCGGTGTTTGCACCTTGGCCATAAAGAATCGCATCATCTTGTAGTACAATCGCGGTACCACCATGTTGAGCTGCTTTATTCTTTAGCGCAGAGATCGCTGCGTCATAATCAGGGAAGGCAGCGGTTGGAACGCGCACAATACCAATTTCAGTAAAGCCATTACCAGAAGGTAGGCCACTTAGCACATCTACGCGACCATCATACGCCGCATGCTTTTTATAAGTCGTGTAGGTCGATGGGTGGAATTCAGCTGCCATTGCAGCGCCAGCAACCATCATAGCACATAGAGTAACAACAAATGTTTTCATCACACTCACTCACTGATTTGTTTTGAATGCAGGCTTTATAACCCATACATACGCGCGCCGCAACCCTTCGCCGCGTTTTTATCCGGTTTCTTCAATCATTTTATCAAGAGGTCATTATGGCATCGCTTACCCTTGGCGTGCTGGCACAAGCCGCACCTATTGCCAATCCGGCACTTAATCTGCTCTTTCAAGTCGGCGCAAAGCTGGCTGGCAATGCGCTGGACGATCAGCTGTTCGGGCAAAGCAGCAACACCCACCGTGAAGGCTCGCGACTAGAATCGCTGCTGGTGCAAAGCTCTACCTACGGCACGATGATTCCGCTTGTGTACGGCAATGCGCGTATCGCGGGCAATGTGATTTGGGCCGAGCCAATGAAGGAAGTCGGCACCACCACTACGACCTCACAAGGGGGCGGTAAAGGTGGCGGGTCATCGACGACATCATTGACGACGGAATATAGCTACTTCGCCACGCTTGCGATTGCGATCTGCGACGGTCCGATTGATAGCATCGAGCGCGTCTGGGCCGATGCAGGACAGCTTGATATTTCACTCGGCACGTATCGTTTTTACAATGGCTCAGAAGCACAAGAGCCAGACCCGTATATTGAATCGATTGAAGGGGTGGGCAGCACTCCGGCGTATCGCGGATTGTCTTACGTCGTCATCGAAGATTTCCCACTCGCCGATTACGGTAACCGCATTCCGAACTTCACGTTTGAGGTGAAGAAAAAAGCACTCAGCCCAGATGCGGATGATGTTGCCGTAGAAGAACAGCTCAAAGCGATGGTGCTGATTCCGGGATCAGGTGAATTTGTCTATGACGACACCAAACAAGAAAAGATCGACGGCCAAGACATCAATGGAAATTTCGTGCAACAAGGTCTGCGCTCATCGATCAACCAGCACACACCATACGGCAAAGCGAACGGACTCGTCGCGCTCGATCAACTCGAAGCGACGTGCCCGAACCTCGAATGGATTGCCGTGGTGGTGAACTGGTTTGGTAACTCACTTGATGCAGCCAATTGTATCGTGCAGCCAGGCGTTGAATATGCAGATGGGCTGGCGCAAACCACGCCCGATACATGGGCCGTTGGCGGTTATGATCGCTCTACGGCACGTCAAATCACCTATGTGGATAATTCCCCAAGATACGGGGGGACACCATCGGATGCTTCACTACTACGTTACCTTTCCGAGATTAAGTCACGGGGATATAACATTTTGCTCCTTCCGATGATGCTGATGGACGTGACCGACAAGCCGTGGCGCGGAAGAATTTCGGGCACCACGCTGTCAGCCGCAGATTTCTTTACAAAAACAGAGGGCTATAATGCGTTCATCAATCACTACGCGAATCTTACGAAACAGACCGTTGATGCGATTGTGATTGGCTCGGAAATGATCGGGCTGACCAAAGTGAATGATGGCGCGGCCTCAAATCGCTCATTTCCGGCTGTGGATAAGTTTGTGGATTTAGCGGCAACCGTCAAGCAAACCGTGGGTTCTGGCGTTAAAGTCGGCTATGCGGCGGATTGGTCGGAATACCACCACACCGATGATGGCTGGTACAATCTCGATCCGCTTTGGGCGTCACCCAATATCGACTTCATCGGTATCGATGCGTACTTCCCACTCACCGACGCACCGCAATCAACATTGGGCTACGACATCGACACCGTAAAGGATGGATGGACGAGCGGTGAGGGCTACGATTTTTATTACATCGATGGTTCGCGCACCACAACCGCACCACTTGGTGCTGCTTACGCATGGAAGAATATCGATTGGTGGTGGACCAACAC
>JALEGK010000031.1 GCA_022763105.1 Rickettsiales bacterium
ATGAAAGAAATCGTCTCGCAATCAACGCACGGCATTGATCTGCATACCGCTGCGATTCACCGCACCAACTTGCCTCAAATCCGTGCATGTCTCGATGACAAAGAAACCAATCGCCTCGCCCATGCATTCGGCGTACCGGTCGTTATCAATTCGAGTATCCGAGATGGCTCACTCAGACAAGCCGCGGCTGATCTTGGCATTCCAATGCTGCTCTTCGAAGGTGGCGAAGCATTACGTTATGAAGAGAAAGTCATCCAGTCCGCGCTCAGGGGTATTATTTCCGTCATGGAATCTATCGGCATGATTGAGCCGAAAGTGATTAAGCGGAAAAAGAAAACCAAAGATATTTACACTGCTAACTCCAGCCACTGGATTCGCGCACCACATAGTGGAAGCTTACACGCTAAAAAGAAAAGCGGCGCACTGGTTAAAAAAGGCGAGCTACTTGGCGTGATATCGGACCCTTACGGCGATGAACGTGTATCTGTGAAGGCGAATAAAACCGGCATCGTGATTGGCAGAACCATGATCCCACTGGTGAATAGTGGTGACGCCCTCTTTCACATTGCAACCTTTGAAGACTCGCAAGCCGTCGAAGAACGCATCGGCATTTTTGATGAAGCGCTGGATGTAGAAAGCTGAGTCGCTTTGCACTTTACTGCAACGCGCTTTAATGACTATCTTACATCCACATGACTAACTAAGGATAGCACCATGTCTGAAGCCATACTGCAAACAGAACCAACCGTTTCCCTGCATAATGACACCCACCTACTCATTGGCAAGGGGCAAACCCATCAATGGCTGAGTTTGAAATATGCAAACCGCCACGGTTTAATTGCTGGCGCAACAGGTACTGGTAAAACCGTATCGCTGCAGGTATTGGCCGAGGGCTTTAGCCGTGCAGGCGTACCCGTCTTTATGGCCGATGTTAAGGGTGATCTGTCTGGCATGTCACAGAATGGTAAGCCGCACCCTAAAATCGATGAGCGTATCGCATCCATCGGTATCGACGATTACGCGCAACAAGAAAACCCCGTCATTTTCTGGGATATCTTCGGACGTCAGGGACACCCGCTACGCACCACCATCTCAGAGATGGGCCCTGTGCTGCTTTCGCGACTCATGGATTTATCGGACGCGCAAGAAGGTGTGCTGCAAATCGCCTTTGCACTCGCCGATGATGAGGGCATGCTTCTGCTCGACATGAAAGACCTGCGAGCGATGCTTAACTTTATTGAAGAGAATGCATCGGAATTGAATGATTATGGCCATATCAGCAAAGCATCTATCGGTGCAATCCAGCGTAAATTACTGCAGCTAGAAAATGACGGCGCCGATGCATTCTTCGGTGAACCAGCACTCGAAATTCAGGATTTAATGCGCACCGGCAGAGATGGGCGCGGCATGATCAATATTCTCGCCGCCAACGAGTTGATGCAATCGCCTAAAACCTACTCCACCTTCTTGCTGTGGTTACTATCAGAATTATTTGAAACCCTGCCAGAGGTCGGCGATCAAGCTAAGCCCAAACTGGTCTTCTTCTTCGATGAGGCGCATCTATTGTTCGACGATGCACCCAAAGCCCTTATCGACAAGGTCGAGCAAGTGGTCAGACTCATCCGTTCAAAAGGTGTCGGCGTGTACTTCATCACACAAAACCCGCTCGACATTCCTACCGATATTTTAGGGCAGCTAGGCAACCGTGTGCAGCATGCATTGCGAGCCTTCACCCCTAAAGATCAAAAAGCCGTAAGAGCAGCGGCAGAAACATTCCGCGCCAATCCAAGCTTTGATACCGAAACGGCCATCACCCAACTCGGAGTTGGCGAGGCTTTGGTCTCTACCCTGCTCGATAAAGGGGTGCCTTCTGTAGTAGAGCAAACACTGATCTGCCCGCCACAATCCCGCATGGGTCCGGCGTTAAAAGAAGAAAGAGATCAGGTCATGACGCAAAGCCCAGTGCGTGGATTATATGATACTGTAAAAGACCGTGAATCTGCCTACGAGATCTTACAAAAACGCGCAGAGAATGCTGCTAAGGAAGCAGAGAAGCAAGACAAAGAGGAATTACTGGAGCGCAAAGGCACAACGCGCAAACGAAGCAGTAATCGCCAAGGCTATGTTGAAGCCGCTGCAAAAAGCGTTATTCGTTCTGTCAGCAGTTCTATTGGTCGTCGCATCGCCGCAGAATTAGTGCGTGGCATTCTAGGTGGCCTGCGCAAATAGGCACCTTGGCCGCTTATGTGGTTTATCTTGAGTTTTCACACCCTTCTGCTATCGCTAATGACGGCAAAAGTAATAATCACTCTGCACGTATAGGAGACACCCAATGATCGATCAATTTATCAATCAAGCCGTAAGCCAACTAGGCATTTCTCAACAAGATGCCGAACAGGGTACTAGCGGCCTATTATCACTGCTGCAGCAAAATGCTGATGGCTCTAACTTCTCATCGTTATTATCCAAAATTGGCGGTGCTGAAACACTCATGAACCAATATGACGCAGGAAAAAATCTGGATAGTGGTGCAAGCGGCCTGTTAGGCGCAGCAGCAGGCCTGCTGGGCGGCCAAACTGGCAGCAATATGGCATTGATCACTTCTTTGATTAGCCAGCTTAATATAGACAGCTCTCAACTAGCAGGGCTGGCAAATATGTTCTTTGCTTTCGTGAAAGAGCAAG
>JALEGK010000032.1 GCA_022763105.1 Rickettsiales bacterium
CGGCACATGAAGCCTTAGCCCGGCTTGCCAAGGAATGGCCGGCACCTGTGCGTTTGGTGACTCAGAATGTGGATGATTTGCATGGTCGGGCTGGAGTGCATTATTTCCCCAAAGGTGACTATCCGCTCATTCACATGCATGGAGAGCTAAAGAAAGCGCGCCATTTAGATACGGGTGATATTCGCGAGCAGGAAGATGATTTGGGTGCAAATGATGATTGGCGCCCGCACATTGTCTGGTTTGGTGAGATGCCGTTAGATATGGACCGCATATACACGGCATTGCGTCAGACGAGTCTGTTTCTGTCCATTGGTACGTCGGGTAATGTCTATCCGGCTGCAGGGTTCTTTGCAGAAGCGAAGCGTTGCGGAGCCTATACGATGGAGATCAACCTTGAGCCATCGGCGAATGCTGATTACTTTGATGATGGTATCTATGGTCCGGCAACAAAGACCGTCCCCGATTTTGTCAATCGATTGCTCGCTGGCGAAGTCGTAATCGATTAAAGGGCCTTGGCCGCTTCTAGCACTTCTTTTGCGTGATCAGTGACTTTTACCTTCGGCCAGCTTTGGGCGATCTTGCCATCTTTACCGATTAGAAATGTCGCGCGCTGAATGCCCATGTATTTTTTGCCATACATGTTTTTCTCTACCCATACGCCGTAACGTTCGCAGACATCACCTTCTTCATCAGAGGCCAGTTCAAAATTCAGCTCATGCTTACCGATGAATTTGCAATGCTTGTCGACAGAATCTTTTGAGATGCCAATGATAGTTGTATCTGCTTTGGCAAATGCGTCTTGAAGGTCGCGGAAATCTTTTGCCTCGGTTGTGCAGCCTGGCGTGTCATCTTTTGGGTAAAAATATAGCACCACATTGGCTTTGCCTTTGTGTGCGCTCAACGAGAATTGTCCCTGATCGGTGGGTAGTTCAACGGCTGGTGCGGTATCGCCCGCAACGGGTTGAGACGATGCAATTTGTTTGGCGGCATTAGACATGAGATGCTCCTTTGTTTCAGCGTTTCCATCAATGTAGTGAGTGATGGCGCAATAGCAAGGGCTAGGTTTCAGAGAGCTGCATGAAGTGGGTGGTCACTGTCTCTTGTGCGTCGATTAGGCGTGATTTTAGTTCTTGGAAATCTGCAGCATGAAATCGTTCGGCAAGCAGTTCTGCTAGGCCGGTTGGAAAGTAATCTTCATCGATTTTACTGTCACTACATAGTCTTAAGAAACAGAGCAAATCTTGTTGTAAGCGGTTGCTTGCTCTGAGTGTTTCAGCATTTTGCTTGGATAATATCTTGTTATCGGCCGCGGCTTTCAGGGTTGAAGCGGCGCTATTTTGGATGATGTCTGGATGCTCGGTGGCATAGCGCAAGATAAGATACTGCGTGAAGAATTCACAATCCATGACACCGCCGCGTACATGCTTTAAGTGCCACGGGTTAGTGGTGTAATATTGTGAGGCGATTTTGCTGCGCATGGTGGTGATGTCTGTAGCCAATTCTGATTCATCGCGCGTTTTTTGTAATTGAGTGGTGATGAATTTTTCTAGCTTCATGCGAATGATTTCGTTGGAGCTGGCGACAATTCTGGCTTTGGTGAGTGCCATAAATTCGAAAGTCCATGCTGACTCTTCAAAATATTTTTCTAATGCCGGATAGGGGGTGGCGATCAGGCTATCAACGCCTGCGGGGCGTAGTCGTGTATCGACTTCATAGAGCACGCCTTCGGGGGTTAGCATGGTGAGTGCAGTGACAATACGTGAGGTGAGACGGTTAAAGTATGTGCGTGCATCTATCGGTTTCTCGCCATCAGATTCAGCGAGCATATCTTCTGCGTCATAGACGATCACTAAATCGAGGTCTGATCCGAAGGTGAGTTCCCGGCTACCTAGTTTACCCATGGCAATGATAGCAACAGCAGATTGCGCAATCTTGCCGCGATTTTCGGCAAATTCTTCTGAGACTAACTCTAATACTTTTTCGCAAATCACTTCTGCAATATCGGACAAGTAAGACGTGATATCCTTCGGCTCTGTGATGCCTTGCATGAGATGCACGCCGGCTTGGAAGTGCCGTTCGTTCTTGAAGGTGCGGAGGTATCTGAGCTTTTGTTCTTGTTCTTGGATATAGAGTAGCTGGTGATTGAGCGCGCTTCTTAATTGGTCTTTATCGGGCAATATCTCATAGAAATCTTCGTCGAGTACCGCGTCTAGCAATTGCGGGTATTTGCCTAGGATTTCGCTGAGTGCTGGTGCGCTTCCGAGAATGTGCGAAAGCAACTCCATGAGTTCGGGGCGATTACTGAGCAAAGAGAAAATCTGCGTGCCAGAAGGCAGTTTGTTCAAGAAATCATCGAAGCGGAAGAAAGCGCTATCAGGCGTCGTGGTCTTGCCCAAACATAGTAAAATGTTTGGCACAATCTCCGTTAAAATTTGACGTGAGGTTGGGGTACTGGTGGCACGTCGATTGCCGCGATGCCATTCTTGAATCATATCAGAGATGGCATTGGCATTATCAAAGCCAAGTTTATTCAGTGTCACCAATGTGTCTGGGTCTGCATCGATTCCAGTGAATACGAGGTTTCCGTCGATAGCAAGCGGTGGCGTGCCTTCCATCGATTCTGAATAGATACGATGCACTTGCTGGCAATGATCAATGAGTTCATCGCAAAAAACTTCAGTAGAGCTATAACCTAAGAAGGTGGCGAGATTATCCAGCTCTTTTTGAGTGTCTGGAATGGTATGGGTTTGCTGATCATCTAGCATTTGAATGTGATGTTCAACGCGCCGTAAAAAGAGATAGGCTTGGGTTAGTGTTTCGGCATCTTGGCTGGTGGTATGTCCGGTTTCGTTTAGTAGTTTAAGGACTTCAAGTGTCGATTTCTCTCTGAGTTCCGGATGTCTTCCACCCCAGACCAATTGCTTGGTTTGAACGAAAAATTCAATTTCGCGAATGCCGCCGCGACCCAGCTTTACGTTATGTCCTAACACCTCCAGCTCTTCGCCGACCTTGATATTCATTTGGCGCTTGATTGAGTGGATGTCGTTAATGGCATAGAAATCGAGATGCTTACGCCAGATATATGCTTTCATGCTGCGTGCGAATAATTCGCCTACTTTGAGGTCGCCTGCAATTTGGCGCGCTTTGATCATGGCTGCGCGTTCCCAATTTTGTCCAAGCGTTTCATAATAGGTGATGGCCGCATGCACATTGACGGCGAGTGGTGTTGAGCGCGGGTCTGGCCGTAAGCGCAAATCGGTGCGAAAGACGTAACCGTCTTCTGTGCGTTCTTGCATGGTGCTTTGCAGGTCTTGGGCAAATCGATTGAAAAACTTCTGAATATTTCTGGTGCCGCAATAAGGAGCCGTTTCTTTATCGAACATGATGATGAGATCGATATCGCTTGAGTAATTTAGCTCATATGCGCCGAGTTTACCCATTCCTAAAATGAGGAGGCCCGAATCGAGCTCAGGCTCGTTGGTATTGGTTAGTTCGATTTCTCTGGCGAGATAGGCTTGATAAAGCAAGCATCGCGTGGCGAGTTTCACTGCGGCACCCGCAAATTCGCTTAATACTCTCGTGATTTCCATCACCGATTGGGTTTGTGAGATATCTGCGATGGCTAACGATAGCGCTATTTTCTTCTTTGCCGTTCTCAGAAACTTGTTGAGCTGCTGAATCGTAAGCGTTTTATGGTCTTGTTGGTTGAGTTCTTCTAACACATTCATTTGCTGCGCTTCGGGCGAGCTATTAAGGCATTGAATAAAAAACGGCCATTGCAACTCGATCAGGCGATTTAAAAAACGTGTATTGCTGGATAATGCCTCCAGAAGCTCTTTACCCTTTGAATTATCTATCAATAAATCAATGCTCTCGGTTAATTCTGGAGATTCCGCATATCTGCTGCGCAATTGTTCCACAAGGCGCACAGTTTCTTCAGGAGCGCTTGCTTTAGGCAGGGTTGAGATGCTATTGAGGTAGCCGTAAGAATTCATATTTAACCAAGGTAATTCACAGTGAAGTCTAAACTGCTGGGCTATTGCATCAAGTCTATTGTGATTCTTGTGGCTACAATTTTGATTGGGGTCACTGCCTTTGGTATTTGGGTGATGAATGGCCCACACACATTGAACCATCTGAATGATCATATTGCCTCGGCTATTTTGCCTGAGGAAAGCGTGTATGATTTAACGATTGGTTCGTCGCAATTGCAATGGGATGATTGGGCGAAGCCGTTTTCACTGCAATTAAAGAATACACGCCTGCTGAGTGGCGAGCAGGTGGTGATGGTTTGGCCGGAAGTTCAGGTCTCGGTTGATTTCTGGGAATTACTAAGTGGGCGTTTTAAATCGCGCCAGCTTACGGTTATTAATCCACGCTTCCACATTAAGCGGAATGCGGATGGGCGCTGGGTGTTGCTGGGTGGAGATAGTGGATTTGTTGATGTGCAGACATTGCTTGGCACCCGTGCTACTGACGATAGTGAGAGTGCAGAATCTTTCCCTATAGAAAATATGGTTGTGCAGAATGCCGAGGTACGATTTGAGGATGAGATTGTCGGTATTGATATTCAGTCTAAGCAAAGCAATATTGAATGGCAAAGCGCATCTGACCTTCAATCTTTCAAAGCATTTTTTACGTTTGACGCCAATGGTTCACCCGTTGGGGTTGAAGTTGACTCTGAGCGCAAGTCGGAAACCAATGAGATGGTGCTGCGTATTGGATTGCAGCAATTTAACCCCAAGCATGTGTGTCAGCTGATCACGGTGTGCGAGGGACTGCCTCGTGTGGACATTCCCCTACAAGGTCATTTGGAGCTTATTGGTGATGCGAGCATGCAGTTTAAGACTCTGCATGTGGATGTGCAGGGTGTAGATGGTTCGTTTGAGTATAAGCCAAATTTTGTTGAACCGATCACTATTGATAAGGCGTTATTGGTTGCGAATTATGAGTTTGCCAGCAAGCAGCTAACCGTTGAGTCGGGCCGAGTGGAAAGCGGGCAGATGATTTTGCATGCAAGTGCAGAATATCAGCAAACCGAAGAAGGGCCGTTTGTGTCACTCACGGGTAAGGGCAGCAATATTGCGATTGATGATTTGTATAAATATTGGCCGCAGCATTTGGCGCCAGAATCGCGTGAATGGGTCATTAACTCTATCAATGGTGGTTATTCACCTGAGTCAGCAATCTCTATGACGCTAAAGCCGGAAGATTTGCAAAGCGAATTTCTGCCGGATGATTTTTTACATGCAAAAGTTAAACTGATTGGCGCAACCGTCGATTATCTTGACCGATTCCCGCCGGTGAAACAAGTTGATGGTGAGGTGCTCTTTACCGGTACTACTATTACTGCCAATGCCGAAAAAGGCGTGGCGCTGTCTGGCACAAAAGTGTCGGATGCAACGTTCTTTTTCTCAGATCTTAATCACCCAAAAGTGCCATTGGATATTAAGTTCTCTGTTGAGGCCCCAGCGGTTGACGTGAATAAATTGCTGCAGCCGCCACGCTTTAATGTGCTTGGTCGTTCTGGCGTTTCGTTGAGCCAGGCAAAGGGTCAGTTAAAAGGTGATCTTGAACTATCCTTTGATGCGTTTAGTGGTGCCAGTGATAGTTCGACCGTGAATTGGAATAATGTCACCTACAAAATCAATAGTGATATTGAAGGGGTAAGTGGCATTGAGCTGCGCGATGAGATGCGTTTGGATAACAGCAAAGGTAGCTTACGTTTTGCGAATAACCACATTGCCATTGATTTGAAGGCTCTACTTAATCAGGCACCCGTTAATCTGAGCTATACCGATAGTAAGGGCAAGGCCGTTCGATACGGTATTGCCGGTACGCTTAGTGCAAAGCAGTTGGCTAAGCTTGGGCTTGATATAACTGAACATGCGTCAGGGCCGATTAAGTCAGATATTTCTGTTGTCGAATCTACGCCTGAGAAGCTTACGGCAACTCTCGATTTGGAAAATGCGATCGTTTCGGTGGGTGATTTATCCTACGACAAGCCTGCAGGTATTCCCGCTAGTTTCAAACTCTCAACCACCGGTCATGACGGTAAAGAGCTGAGTGACGGGCGGATTGGGGTTGCTTACAAATCTACCGGTTTATCATTATATGGAGATGTGTTGATTCACCCGCAGACCCAGCAAGTTGAGCGGGCGAATATTGATAGCTTTAAATATTTGCAAAGCGATTTGTCGATTCAATACCAAAAATTGCCACATACTGAGACCTATAAGCTTACCGGCAATCGCTTGAACCTCGAACCATTCATGGATGATTCGGAAGACGGGCTACGCCTATCTGAAATTGACGACATACAGTTGAATATGGATTTAGCTCATGTGCGCTTAGCGCCGGGCCGCGAGTTGAATGAGGTGAAAGGTCATCTGCATTGCAAAGGTATTTGCCAGTCAGCAAGCTTGGCTGCCGGTTTGGTCGGTGGTGGCTCTTTACAGATGAATATCTTTAATGAAGGTGGCACGCGTCAGTTCAAGCTGCAATCGAATAATGCGGGTAATTTATTCCGCGTATTGGATGTGACGGATCGTTTAAATGAGGGTGGGCTTACCATCTCAGGCAAGTACAATGATAGTGTTGCCGCTCATCCCTTGGATGGGCGCTTTTTGCTGAAAAGCTTTACTCTAAAAGATGCCCCGATTCTTGGGCGTATTTTGAATATGAGCTCGCTGACGGGCTTGGTGGAAAGCCTATCCAGTAAGGGGATTAGCTTTGATAAGCTGGGTTCTGATTTTGTCTATGCCAATGATGCGGTTACCGTTAAGAATGCAAAGGCAACAGGGCCATCGCTTGGTATTCTGAGCGAAGGTAAGATTAATTTCGCAACAAATATTCTTGATTTGAAAGGTAGCTTAGCGCCTGCCTACACGATCAATTCGGTAGTCAGTAAAATTCCTTTGATTGGCGAAATGCTCGTAGGTGGTGAAGGTGAAGGGGTGTTTGCCTTTAGTTATTCGGTGAAGGGCCATGCGGATAAACCGGATGTCAGTGTGAACCCGCTATCTGTTCTGACACCGGGATTTACTCGCAAATTCTTTGATATTTTTGATGGCCCGCCGCCAGAAGGTCTGAATGAAGAGAAGCCAAAAGAAGAGGTGAAGCCAAAAAAGCCATTGGTGAAGAAGAAAGTCGAGGCTGAGGCATTGCCAGACAGTTTGCCTGAGACAAAGCCAGTTGCAGCGCCAGCTTCTCCGACTACGCCAGTTGCAGCGCCAGATTCTAGTAATCAGCCCAAAAAGCTCATCATCGAGCAGCCCATGCTAGATCAGAAGAACTAGCTAGGACGCAATCTTAATCAGGGCGTGACGTTTTTTACCGGCCGATAATTTGATTGTACCATCGACCATATCGGCTGCGCTGATTATCTGATCTTCTTTTTCGACCTTCGCGTCATTCACTTTTGCACCACCACCGGTAATCAGCTTGCGCGCTTTACCACCCGATGATTCTAGTCCCGCATCGAAGAACAATTTAAAAGCGGGAATGCCCTCATTTAAATCTGCTTCGGGGACAAAGAATTCTGGTAATGCATCACCGATTGCACCTTGCTCAAATGTTTTCTGAGCGGTCTCGGCTGCTTCTTTTGCGGCGGCTTCACCATGCAGCATTTTGGTGGCCTCATTGGCGAGCACTTTCTTGGCATCGTTAATGGCGGCGCCTTCGAGTGCTTCGAGTTTTTCGATTTCATCAATCGATAGCTCGGTGAACATGCGTAGGAAGCGCCCTACATCGGCATCTTCGGTATTGCGCCAGAATTGCCAGTAATCATATGGAGATAGTAAATCAGCATCGAGCCAGATCGCACCATTGGCGGTCTTACCCATTTTCGCACCGGAGCTGGTGGTGATGAGTGGCGAGGTGAGGCCGAACAGTCCAATTCTTTTATTGATAATATTCTGATCTTTTTCTTTTAAATCTTCAATATTTGGTCTTTCGCTACCTTTTTGTTCAAAGAAATTTGCTACTAAAAGCTTTGCAAATAGGTCGGTGCCCATAATGATATTGCCCCATTGATCGGAGCCACCGATTTGTAGTCGACAATTGTAGCGTTGATTCAATTCTACAAAATCATAGGCTTGCAAAATCATATAGTTGAATTCTAGGAAGCTGAGGTGCGACTCTCGGCCTAAGCGTTGCTTGACGCTTTCCATGGTTAACATTCTGTTGACGGAGAAATAGCGGCCATAATCGCGTAGGAATTCGATATAGTTCAGATTATCGAGCCAATCGGCGTTATTGACCATGATGGCATCGGTTGGGCCATCGCCGAAGGTCAGGAAGGTTTCGAACACACGCTTAATACCGGCCATATTCTCGGCGATTTTTTCTTCGGTTAGCATTTTGCGTGATTCGTCTTTACCCGACGGGTCACCAACCTTGGTGGTGCCGCCACCCATGAGAACAATCGGCTTATGGCCGCATTTTTGTAGCCAACGAAGCAACATGATTTGTAGCAAGCTGCCGACATGCAGGCTGCTGGCGGTTGCATCGAATCCGATATAGGCGGGAATTGATTCCTTGTTCATCAATTCACTTAGTGCAGCTTCATCGGTACATTGATGAAAAAAACCACGCGCTTTGCAACTCTCGATAAAATCCTGTTCAGACATTCTGTGCTCTCATGTTATAGCTGAATATCGCACACACATAACGCCAGAGTGAAGGAAAGGCAAGATGGAGAGTGAAGCAGTCTGGGCAATGGGGCTCATGAGCGGTACGTCGCTGGACGGGGTAGATGCCGCACTGATCAGGACCGATGGTGAAAAAGTCTATGAGCTTGGGCCAAGTCTGGTATTGCCTTATTCTGATGATTTCCAAGATATATTGGGGCGTACAGTACGCCATTCTGCCGATATGGCGAAGGTTTCACTCGATCTGACGGTGATTCATGCCGAAGCGGTGATGAAGCTGATTCAGGATTCCGGCATTAAGGCAAAAGAGATTAAGATCGTTGGCTTTCACGGTCAAACGGTGGAACACCGCCCGAATCACGGCATTACGTGGCAAATTGGAAACCCGGCATTGCTTGCGAGTATGACGGGCATTGATGTGGTTGCCGATTTCAGAAGTATGGATGTGGCGCAAGGCGGGCAAGGGGCGCCGCTGGTGCCGCTTTATCATTCCGCACTCTTCAAGAAACAGCCGAAACCTTTGGCAGTAGTGAATATCGGCGGGATTTCGAACGTTACGTGGCTGGATAAAGACGGGGTGAAGAACTGGATTCAGGCGTTTGATACTGGCCCTGGTAACGCCATGATCAATGATTTGATGATGCAGCGCAAAGGCTTGGCCTTTGATAAAGATGGTGAGCTTGGTTTGAAAGGTGAACCCGATCAGACTGCGCTTGATGGGTATTTTTACGATACCTTCTTTGACATGCCACCACCGAAGACGCTTGATCGCTTTGATTTTGGGATTGAGGCGGTGTTGCACTTAGATGTGGAAGACGCCGTGGCGACGCTGGTGCATTTTACGGTGGGGGCGATTGCCAAGGCGCAGGACTTCTTTTACCGCACGCCGCAAAAATGGCTGGTGTGTGGCGGTGGTCGCCATAACAAGGCGATTATGAAGCTGATGCAAGAAAAGCTGGGCGATGTTCAGCCGGTAGAAGCGCTGAATATTGATGGCGATGCCATTGAAGCCCAAGCGATTGGCTATTTAGCCGTTCGCTCGATTAAGGGCTTGCCGCTTACTCTTCCTCAGACGACGGGTGCTCGTCAACCGGTGTCTGGCGGCGCTTTTTATCAGGCCGCACCTTTGGCCTAGCATTGAACTCGTTGAGTTTGTCGCCGATATAGCCGTCGACCATACCCATGAGGTCTTCTAGGGAATTACGGAAATAGTGATCCGCGCCGTCAATGACACGGTAGTCAATCGTCAGGCCTTTTTGTGCCTGAAGTTTGCCTACTAGCTGCGATACAGCCGCTTCTTGAACGATCTCGTCGCTGTCACCCTGAACGATCATGCCGTGTGCTGGGCAAGGCGATAGGAAGCCGAAATCGTACATATTTGCAGGAGGTGAAATACCAATGAAGCCTTCTAGCTCTGGGCGGCGCATAAGGAGCTGAAGCGCAATCCACGCACCGAATGAGAATCCGGCGATCCAGCAATGCGATGCGCCTTCATTTTGCTGTTGAATCCAGTCGAGTGACGATGCTGCATCGGTTAGCTCGCCAATACCGTCGTCGAATTGGCCTAGTGAGCGGCCAACGCCACGGAAATTGAAGCGCAGTACAGAGAAACCAGCATTCGCAAAGCTCTGATACAGGCGATAAACAATCTTATTGTTCATCGTGCCGCCATAGAGTGGATGCGGGTGTAGAATAATCGCGGCAGGCGCGTTTTTGTCTTCGTTATGGTGGTAGCGCCCCTCTAGGCGACCCTCTGGGCCGGTATAGATGACTTCAGGCATACAATCTCTTTTCTCTAAATTGTTGACCAGCTTAGACTGGCTATCTATGATTTCGCGCCTATTGTAAACAGGAGTTGGGTGTTGCATTGCAAGTATAATTCGACATTAGCAAACAGTTTTTTATATGTTTAAGCGGTTAACCGACGATATTGACTCATTTTTTTCCCGTGATCCGGCAGCGAGAACACGGCTGGAGGTCGTGCTGTGCTATGCAGGGCTGCATGCGGTGCTATTTTATCGCCTGTCACACTGGCTTTGGGGCAAAGAGCTTAAGCTTTTAGGGCGTTTTACCTCGCATTTGGGCAGAATGCTTACTGGGATTGAGATTCATCCGGCAGCAACGATTGGTGATCATCTCTTTATTGATCACGGTATGGGTGTGGTGATTGGTGAGACGGCAAGTATTGGCGATAACGTGACGATTTATCATGATGTGACGCTGGGTGGTACGTCGATGGAGCGCGAGGTGCGCCACCCACAAATTGGTGATGATGTGATTATTGGTGCCGGTGCGCAATTGCTTGGCCCGATTGAGGTGGGCGATGGTGCGCGCATAGGGTCAAACGCGGTTGTGGTGCGTGATGTGCCAGAAGGTGCGACCATGGTGGGTATTCCTGCGCGACGTGTTGATGTGGATGCGGATTCACACGCGAAGGATGAAGTGACCTTTGCGGCGTATGGTACACCAACCGATATTTCGAATGATCCGGTCTATAAGCGTTTTGATGGTGTGAATGAGCAAATTGCCGAGCTGGTGCGACGTATTGATGATCTTGAGGCAGGCAAGAAAGATAGTGATTCTGATGCGAAGGCGACAGCCAGTAACTGGGAGAGCCGCGCATGATTTTAAGCACCAAAGGACGCTATGCGGTGATGGCGATGGTCGAGCTTGCGCTTTCAGATGGCAAACCAATGTCGCTTGCGAATATTGCTGAAAAGCAAGATATGCCGTTGGCTTACCTCGAGCAGATTTTTGCTAAGCTCAAAAAAGCTGGCTTGGTGATTTCATCTCGTGGTCCGGGTGGTGGCTATCGTTTAGCTGATGAGCCTGCGCGCATTTACATCAGTAAGGTGGTGTTCGCAGCGGAAGAGTCGATTGAGATGACACGTTGCGCTAAAGCGCAGACCGGATGTGTGAAGCAGGGCACGCGCTGCTTAACCCATGATTTGTGGGAAGGGCTGACCCAGCAGATTGAAGTCTATTTAGCGGCGATATCGTTAGAAGATATTTGCGAAGGCCGCGTGAAAGGCAAAGTGCCAAACAAAGTGGCGGCTGAATTGCAGTCGCATATTTCTGCATGATTTATTTAGATTACAACGCAACCGCACCCGTCTTTGAACAGGTTCGCACGGTTATGGATGAATGGTTGGGCGTGCCTGCCAATCCGTCATCGGTACATGCGGCGGGCCGAAAGGCTAAGAGTGCCATTGAAGGGGCGCGTGAAAGCATTGCGGGATTGCTGAGTGTTTGGGCGAATGAGATTTTGTTCACCGGTTCTGGTACCGAATCTAATAACATGGTGCTACGTGCTTTTTCAGACCGCCCAATTCTGGTTGGCTCTACCGAGCATGCGTCAGTGCTCAAAACCGCAGAGCGGTTGGGGGGTGACACGCTTGCAGTAGATACAAACGGCATCATCGATTTAGAGCAGTTAGAGAAAAAGCTACAGGCGCTTGGTCGCCCAGCGCTTGTGTCCGTTATGTTAGTGAATAACGAGACGGGTGTGATTCAGCCAATGGCTGAGATTTCGAAAATCGCCAAGCAATATGACGCGCTAGTGCATTGCGATGCGGTGCAGGCATTTGGCAAAATACCCGTCGATTTTGGATTGCTTGGTGTCGATGCGATGACGCTTTGCGGTCATAAATGCGGTGGTCCGGTTGGTGTGGGCTTGCTGGTGCTTCGCAATGATTTACCGATTAAACCGATGCTATTTGGTGGCGGGCAAGAGTTGAACCGCCGTGCAGGCACGGAAAACGTCGCAGCCATTATGGGATTGGCCAAAGCGATGGAGATTTCTGCCAAGCGTGATTGGCTAGACGATGTATCGGGCTGGTTGCTTGAAATGGAGCAGCATATTCTGAAGGAAGTGCCTGAGGCGGTTATTTTGGGTCAGGCGGTTGATCGAGTAGGGAATACCAGCTGTATTGCCATGCCGAACGTGAATAGCGAGACACAGCTGATGCATTTTGATTTATCTCAGATCTGTGTGAGTGCCGGTTCGGCTTGCTCATCGGGCCGTATTGAGGCGTCACATGTGTTAAAAGCGATGCAGATTGATGAGAATGTGGCATCTGGGGCGATCCGTATCAGTGCGGGATGGAATACCAAACAAGATGAAATTCTTTCCTTTACAAGTGCTTGGACTGAGCTGTATAAACGCCGCGCACAGAAGACTGCTAAGAGCGGTTGACAAAGACCGACCTAATCACTAGGTTATTGGTAATGGTTTGTTAAAAATCAAATAGACACAGGTTAAATATGTCCGAGAATCAATCGGCTAATGGTGCTTTGAAGCGCCCTATATTTCTAGATTATCAGTCGACAACGCCGACCGATCCGCGCGTGGTAGAGAAAATGCTGCCTTGGTTTACCGAAAAATTCGGCAATCCTCATTCGCGCAGCCATGCTTACGGTTGGGAAGCCGAAGAGGCAACCGAGATTGCGCGTGAGCAAGTGGCGGGCCTTATTGGTGCATCGAGTAAAGAGATTGTGTTCACCTCTGGTGCGACCGAATCAAATAATATTGCGCTGAAAGGTGTGGGGCGTTTTTACAAAGACAAAAAGAACCACATCATCACGGTGAAGACCGAGCATAAATGCGTGCTCGATTCTGCGCGTCACCTAGAGCAGGAAGGGTTTGACGTGACATATCTGGGCGTTCAGGAAAATGGCCTGATTGATCTGGATGAGTTGAAGGCAGCGATTACCGATCAGACAGTGCTAGTCTCTGTCATGGCGATCAATAATGAAATCGGCGTGATTCAGCCGTTAAAAGAAATCGGTGCGATTTGTCGTGAGCGTAATGTGTTCTTCCATACCGATGCGGCACAAGCTTTTGGTAAGATTCCTCTGAATGTAGAGGAAATGAATATCGATCTGATGTCGATTTCTGGTCATAAGATTTACGGCCCTAAGGGCATTGGTGCGCTGTATGTGCGTCGTCGCCCACGCGTGCGTTTGGTTCCTATTACCACGGGTGGTGGTCAAGAGCGTGGCATGCGTTCGGGCACACTTCCGACCCCGCTTGTTGTAGGCTTAGGTGAAGCTGCGCGTTTGGCTGCTGAAGAGATGAGTGCAGAAGCGGATCGTATTCGTTATTTGGGTGATAAGTTCCTTAAAACGATTCTGGATGAGACACCGGATATTTACCTCAATGGTGATCGCGAGCAGCGCTGGCCAGGATGCATTAATTTGAGCTTTGCGTATATCGAAGGCGAATCGATGATTATGTCGATTAAAGACTTAGCCGTTTCATCTGGTTCGGCCTGTACGTCTGCATCGCTTGAGCCTTCTTATGTATTGCGCTCGATTGGTGTGGGTGAAGATTTGGCGCATACCTCGATTCGTTTTGGGTTTGGTCGTTTTACGACTGAAGCGGAAGTCGATGAGGCGATTCGCATTGTAAAAGGAAGCATTGACCGTCTGCGTGAAATGTCTCCGCTTTGGGAGATGGCGCAGGAAGGTATTGATATTAATTCGATTGAGTGGGCAGGCCACTAAAGGGGACTAGCTATGGCATATTCTGATAAGGTTGTAGATCATTATGAGAACCCGCGTAATGTCGGTTCGTTTGAGAAAAGCGAAGAGGGCATTGGTACGGGTTTAGTTGGCGCGCCAGCATGTGGCGATGTGATGAAGCTGCAAATTAAAGTCAATGGCGAGGGCGTCATTGAAGATGCGAAATTTAAGACCTTTGGTTGCGGTTCGGCGATTGCGTCTAGCTCACTAATTACCGAGTGGGTGAAAGGCAAATCGGTTGATGAAGCCATGACGATTAAGAACACGGAAATTGCTGAAGAGTTGGCGTTGCCACCAGTGAAGATTCACTGCTCTGTATTAGCAGAAGATGCGATTAAAGCAGCAGTTGCGGATTACCGTGATAAATCTGGTAAGCCTGCGGAGGCAAAAGCGAGTTAAGCATGCCTGCTGCCCCGATTACGATTACTGACGCAGCGGCTGAGCGCATCAAGGCGCTTATGGCAGAGCGCGGTAAACCGTCTGAAGGGATTCGTGTGGGGGTACGCTCGCGCGGCTGTTCTGGCCTGTCTTACACCATTGAGTATGCAGACGAAGTAAACCAGTATGATGAGGTGGTGGAAGAGAAAGGCGTACGCGTCATGATCGACCCGAAAGCCATCATGTTCTTGCTCGGTACTGAGATGGATTTTGTCGAAGAGAAATTAAAAAGCGGTTTTACCTTTATCAATCCGAATGAAAAAGGACGCTGCGGCTGTGGAGAGAGTTTCCACGTTTAGGTCGCATGCAAAATTACTTCACATTGCTGAATCAGGAAGAAAGCTTCGATGTAAATGAAGCGGAGATTCATCGCGCCTATGTTGCGCTTCAGCAGGATGTTCATCCGGACCGTCTGATTGGCAAATCCAATAAAGAACGCAACGAGGCTGTGCAGAAATGCATGGATGGTAATGATGCCTATGAGGTATTGAAATCGCCGCTGCGTCGTGCGCAGCATTTATTGGCGCTGAAAGGTTTGCAAGTAAATGTCGATAGTCGCGATGCGGTGCAGCCATCTCAAGATTTGCTGATGGAAATGATGGAGCTGCGCGAGCAATTAGCCGATGCAGATTCGGAAGCGGGGATTGCGCAAGCGAGTATGGATATTAAATCGGCATTGAAAGATACCAATGCTGCACTCGCTGATGCGTTTGCCAATGAGAAATATGAACAGGCCGCGCAACTGACCATACGATTGCAATATCTGGGCAAGTCGTTAGAAGAGGCGATGGCGAGACATTATCAAATGAAAGCGACGTCATGAGTTTACTGCAAATTCACGAACCCGGCCAAACGCCCGATCCGCACGCAGAAGATGCAGTAGCGATTGGTATTGATTTGGGTACGACCCATAGCGTGGTGTCACTCTCTAGTGATGCGCAGGCAGAAGTGCTGCGCGAGGCCGATGGCGTGTCAGTGATTCCATCGATTGTCTCGTATGGTGAAGGTGTCAAAGTTGGTTATTTGGCTAAGCAAGATTTGATCGATGGTAAGCCTCATGTCATTGCATCGATTAAGCGTTTAATGGGTAAAGGCAAGGCGGATTTACCAGAAGGTGAGCCATTGCCGTTCACACTGGCGAATACTGATCATCTGGCATTACAGATTGGCGATGCAGTCAAAACGCCTGTAGAAATTTCAGCCGATATTTTAAAGCATATCAAAGCGGTGGCAGAAGCTCAGCTTGGCAGATCAGTTGAGAAGGCGGTCATTACCGTTCCGGCCTATTTTGACGATGCGGCACGCACGGCAACACGTGATGCGGCGCGTATTGCTGGGCTAGAAGTGTTGCGCCTTATAAATGAGCCAACCGCTGCGGCATTGGCTTACGGGTTGGAGCATGAGTCTGAGGGTATTTACGCCATTTATGATTTGGGTGGCGGAACATTCGACATCTCGATTTTAAAGCTTGAGAAAGGCGTGTTTCAGGTGCTGGCTACTGCTGGTGATACGCAGCTTGGTGGTGATGATATTGATCATGCACTTGCCACGCTCATTCTAGATAAAACGCAAGCCAAAGCGGATTCTGAAACGTCATTGAATCAGTTGCATATGGTTGCACGTCAGGCGAAAGAAGCGCTTAGCGAGAATGAAACGGTAGAGTTAGCGTTTGCTGGCAAAGCATTCACACTTACACGTGCCGAAATGGATAAAGCCGCAGAAGGTATTATTGCACGCTCACTTGGTATTTGTGAGCAGGCTCTGCTCGATGCTCAGCTTGATGCGAAAGACATTCAAGGTGTGGTGCTGGTGGGTGGTTCGACTCGTATGTTAGCCGTGCAAACGTCCGTCAAAGATTTCTTTGATGCGGAGCCGCTAAAAGACATTAACCCCGATGAGGTGGTCGCCGTGGGTGCGGCACTACAAGCTGAGGCTTTAACCGTTGGCGCAGATCATTTGTTGCTGGATGTGACGCCGCTATCGCTTGGGTTAGAGACGATGGGTGGTATTGTTGAGAAGCTGATTTATCGTAATTCACCGATTCCGGTATCGGCGCATCAGGAGTTTACGACCTATCAAGATGGTCAGACAGCCATGAAAATCCATGTGCTGCAAGGCGAGCGCGAAATGGTCGATCAATGCCGGTCGCTGGCGCATTTCACCTTAAAAGGAATCCCGCCATTGCCTGCGAATGTGGCGCGCATCAAGGTGAGCTTTGTTGTCGATGCAGATGGGTTGCTGACCGTGAGTGCGGAAGAGACCACCACAGGTATTCGCCAAGATGTGGAAGTGAAGCCATCTTACGGCTTAGAGATTGACGATATCGAGCAGATGATTCGCAATAGTATGGAAAATGCCAAAGATGATATTATGGAGCGCTTGTTGACTGAAGCACGCGTAGAGGCGCAACGTGTCATTTATGACTTCCAGTCGGCATTTGACAAAGATGGTGCATTATTGAGCGATGATGAGATTCAGGTGCTCAAAGCACAGCAAACCAAGCTGGAGCAGGCAATGATGGGGGATGAGCGTGAGTTAATTGATCATCAGTTAGAGAAATTTAACAGCATGTTAAACCCATTTGCGCAACGAAGAATGGACAAAGCCATAGGTTCTGCTTTACAAGGCTCGCATGTCGATGAAATCGAGGAGAAAAGAGGATAATCATGCCTAATATTACATTCGTACTAGCTGATGGCACAGAACAAAGCATTGATGCGCCTTTGGGCATCTCGCTGCTGGAAGTGGCACATAAGAATGATATCCCGCTGGAGGGCGCATGTGAGGGTTCGCTAGCGTGCTCTACCTGCCACCTAGTCATTGACGAGGCTTATTTCGACGATCTGCCAGAGGCGAGCGAAGATGAAGAGGATATGCTGGACCTTGCGTTCGGATTAACACACACCTCGCGTCTTGGGTGCCAAATCATGGTCACAGAAGCGCTCGATGGTTTACGAGTGACCCTGCCTTCTGGTACACGAAATATGAGTGCATAAACGCAAAATACAGGGACCATCATGAGCGAGCCATCCGAAGACACTTCAGCGAACACCGAGTCGAATGCTGGAGATGTTGCTTCAGAATCGGATGAAAGCAGCCGCACCCTTACGTTTGTTGTTCCATTACTGATTCTTATCATTCTGATTGCTGGTGTTGGTTATTTTGCGACAACCCAGACTGGTCTAGATAAAGCGACTGCGCAGAAAGCGCTTGATGGTTGGGCCGCCGATTTGAAAGCGGCAACGAGCAAAGATGGCAGCGATCCGGTTGTTTTTACGTATGAGACGTTAGAGATGGCAGGCGCTGGCACTTCGCGTCATGTGGTGCTGACCAAGCCTTCTTTTGAGACGCGTATTGAGAATGACGAGAACTCGCTCGTTAATATCCGTGCAGAGCAAGCGATGATTTATCCTGAGTCTGTGATGCTAGATGCGTTCCGCCTTGAATTGCCAGCTCCTTTAACGGTGGCGTCTAATGGTGTTGACTTGGGTCGCATCATTACCGATGAGCCGCTAGTGATTCACGCGGCACTCCATGATCATGGTCATGAAAAAACGATTGAGATTGATTCGGCTCTTCCTCGTAAAGTGGAAGTGGATTCGTTTGAAGATGATGGGTTGCTTACCATTACCATGAATGCTGGCGGTGCATTTAAGAGCATTATCGTGGCTCAGGGAAATGCCGAAGGTATGGCGCGCTTTGATGCGACGGGCATTCGCGCAATCAATGAAGACGAAGAAGAGACCAAGATTGGTAAGTTGCTCTTTGACATGACCGATAAAATGGTGGCGGAAGATGTTCATGACGCATCGTTGAAGTTGGACATGCAGCAAATCGAATTCCCTAAAGACGAGATGCCGTATGGTGCGATCTCGGTCAATGTTGATATGACCTATGATGGCGAGCTACCAAATGAAGATGAAGGCAAAGATTGGGCATCGGTTAAGGGAGAGCTGAACATCCACCAATTCCAGATTAAGAATGACGATACCTATCTATCGCTCAAAGGTAAGCTGGCCTCATTGATTGGCGATATTCTGCCGGTTGGAAATGCGCAGCTAAAAATTGGTAATTTTGCTTTTGTCAGAAGCGAGATGGAAAAGTTTGGTGTGATTCCCGATGACAATAAGCAGCTTGCTAATATTCTGTTTGAGCAGATTACTGGCGAGAAAATGTCTGAAGCAAAAGATGTCGATGTGATTTTGTCGCGTCCTGAAAATGGTTCACTCAAAATTGGTCATATCTCATTTGAACAGGCGTTGGCCATTGTGCTGACGGGTGGTAAATTACTGCCTAAGGAAACAACGCCCGCACCAGCTCCGGTGACTGAACCTGTGTCTGAATCTCAAGCTGAGCCAAGCGTGCCTGTTGCACAATAATTCTACCCCAATCATTTAAGGAGGTTGTATGTCTGCATTACCTGAATGGAATTTAGGTGATTTATATCCGTCTATGGATTCGCCAAAAATTGCGCGGGATGTCAAAAAAGCGACGAAGCTGTGCGATGAGTTTGTGAAAAGCTACAAGGCGCCGTTTAAATCCATTTCTGCGAAACGCTTATGCGAAGCGATTAAGGCGTATGAGGCCATCAGTGATTTATTGGGACGTTTAGCGAGCTATGCCGATTTGATTTATTCAGGTGATATGTCTGATCCGGAGCGTGTGCAGTTTTATCAAAACATTCAGGAAGCACTGAATGAGCAATCGTCGAAACTGATTTACTTTACCATTGCGATTAATCACATCGCCGATAAAGATCTCAAAGCGAAAATCAAATCATCGAAAGATTTGGCGGTATACGAGCCTTGGTTGCGTGAGGTGCGTGCCTATAAGCCGTATCAATTAGATGCGAAGTTAGAAGCGATGTTGCATGAAAAGCAAGTTGTCTCAAATGCGTGGGTGCGCTTGTTCGATGAGTCGATTGCGCGCATGCGTTTTACCATTGGTAAGCAGGAGCTCAGTTCTGCGGAAGCGCTCGATTTACTATCGCATAAAGATGGTAAAAAACGTCAACAAGCGGCACAAGCCATTGGTGCAGAGTTTGAGAAGCACAAAGACCATTTTGCGCTGATTACAAACACGTTGGCCAAAGACAAAGCGATTGAAGATAAGTGGCGTGGCTATGCACAGCCGATCTCTGCGCGCAATGTCGATAACCGCGTCGAAGACGAGGTCGTTGATGCGCTCGTTGATACGGTAAAGTCGAATTACAAACATCTATCGCACCGTTATTATAAATGGAAAGCGAAACAGTTTGATAAAAAGAAGCTAGATTACTGGGATCGTAATGCTCCTTTGCCTAAAGCAAAAGACAGCCACATTGAATGGGCGCAAGCGCAATCGATTGTACTCTCTGCCTACACGGCATTCTCGCCGCAATTAGCGAAGATTGGTAAGACCTTCTTCGATAAGAACTGGATTGATGTGCCCGTTCGCCCGGGTAAAGCGCCGGGTGCGTTTGCCCATCCGACGGTGCCTTCGGCGCACCCGTATTTGCTTCTGAACTATCAGGGCAAAGTGCGCGATGTGATGACGCTAGCTCATGAATTAGGTCATGGTGTGCATCAGGTATTGGCGGCTAAACAAGGTGCGCTGATGGCTGATACGCCGCTTACTTTGGCCGAGACCGCATCGGTGTTTGGTGAGATGCTCACTTTCCAAGAAATGCTGCGCCAAGAAAAGTCAGACAAAGCACGCACGCTTATGATTGCTGCAAAAGTAGAAGATATGCTCAACACGGTTGTGCGGCAGATTGCGTTTTGTGAGTTTGAACGTCAGGTGCATGATGAACGAAAATTTGGCGAGCTGACTGCTGATCGTATTGGTGAGATTTGGATGGGGGTGCAGGCTGATAGTTTAGGCCCTGCGATTACGTTCCATTCTGAGTATCAGCATTACTGGATGTATATTCCGCATTTCATTCATTCGCCATTTTATGTTTATGCGTATGCGTTTGGCGATTGCTTGGTGAATTCGCTTTATGCGGTTTACGAGGGTGAAGTGGCTAAGGGTGCGAAAGCACAAAAGGCATTCGAGAAGAAATATATCGAGATGCTGGCTGCTGGTGGCACGCTGCGCCATAAGGCTCTGCTCAAACCGTTTGGGTTGGATGCATCAAAGCCTGACTTCTGGCAGCAAGGCTTGAATATGATTTCGGGCTTTATTGATCGCTTAGATTAAGCGTCCGATAGTTTCGCGCCTAAATAGCGACCTTTGAGGAATGGGTATTCCATGACGCTGCCCATATCCATCGAGATTTTGCGGAATTTTGCATAGCTCTCATAGATACGTTTGTTGATATCGCCTAGGCTTGCGGTTTCAGCCAGTGTTGCTTCTGCTTCAACAAAGTAGGCTTTTAGCACGTCATCCGGGTATGGCAGAATGTTGAGGCTTTTAATGTTGCGCAGCTCTGCAAATGCGCGTGCATTGTTTGCCTGATACTCAGCAAACATGAGCATGTTCTCGGTCGCACAAGCACCTTTCACCAACATTTGTAAGTCTTTTGGAAGTTCATCCCATGCATCTTTGTTGATGAGGAACTCGAGCATTGGGCCACCTTCTTGGAAGGCAGGGCCGTAGTAGTAATCGGCAATGCGGTGGAATCCGAGTGCCATGTCATTCCACGGGCCAACCCATTCCAGCCCATCGATTACCCCTGATTGTAGCGCGGTAAAGAGTTCGCCGCCGGGAATGTTTTGTGGGTTTCCGCCCAGCTTGGCGAAGACTTCGCCGCCAAGGCCGGGAATGCGCATTTTTAGGCCCTTGATGTCATCAAGGCTGTTGATTGGCTTTTTAAACCATCCGCCCATTTGCACACCAGTGTTGCCAGCAGGGAATGGCACAATGTTGAATTGTGCAGAAAGCTCATGCCATAGTTTTAAGCCTTCATCAAAATACACCCATGCATTTTGCTCCGCTCCGGTAAGGCCCCCAGGTACAGCACAGAAGAATGCAAAGCTACGGTTTTTACTTAGCCAGTAATAAGAGCCACCATGCGCACATTCGATTGAGCCGTCAGACACTGCATCGAATACGCCCAACGCTGGAACCAGTTCACCTGCGCCATAAATTTTTACCTCTAAGCGTCCACCTGATAATTGCGTGATGCGTTCGCCTAAACGCACGGCACCTGTGCCAAGACCGGGTAACACTTTGGGCCATGTCATGGCCATGCGCCATTGGTATTTTTTATCGGTAATAATGTTCGGTGCAGCGATGGCACTGCTAGCGGTTGCGGCTACAGCGGATGCGCCCAGTGCCGATTTAATGACATCGCGACGTTTAATGGCTTTGCTCATGATTCCTCCGTAGCAATTACTTTATGTGAAATAGAAAAATGAAAAGACGGTGTAGGTAATCCAGACAAGGATTACAAGAGGGATACCCGCCTGCATATAATCTTTGAATTTATAGTGCCCCGGCCCCATGACAAGCAGGTTGGTTTGATACCCAATTGGCGAGGCAAGCGCGCAGCAATTAGATGCAAAAATCACGGCGAAGATAAACATCTCGGGCGCGACATTTAGCTCGAGCGCTGTGCTAACAGCGATAGGCGCAAATAACAGTGCAGTGGCATTATTACTAAGCACGTTGGTGAGGACAGCAATCAGCAAGAACATAGCAGACATAACGTAAACCGGATGAGCGCCATGCATGAGTTCGACCAGTCCGTGTGCCAGCATAGATGCGCCGCCGGTTGCTTGTAATGCCGTGCTCATGGCAAGACCTGCAGCGACCAAGAAGACAATGGGTGCATCGAGCGCACGCAGTGCTTGGCGCATATTTAAGCAGCCAGTTAAAACGACTAACGCAGCACCGACAAAGGCACTGATATGAATGGGCACCGTGTTGGTTGCGGCACAAGCAATGACGGCGGTAAAGATAGCATTGACGCGTAGCGCATATTTTTTCGATGGCAAGTCCTCGGTAGACCAGTCCATCACGACCATGTCTTTGCTTTCACGTACGGTGCGGATGTCTTCGCGCTCACCCATGACAAGCAACACGTCACCTGCGGCTAGGCGAATCTCGGTCATGCGAGAGGTGATCATGCGCGCCTTGCGCTGAATGCCAAGTACGATACAATGGTAATTATGATGGAAGCCAACTTGCTCGATATTTTGGCCCAATAGTTTTGAGCCGGGTGTAATGAGCACTTCTGCCAATGCAGATTCGGCTGGGCGGGTTTCGCGTCCTTCTTCATCGCGCTCAATCAGCGTTGATTTGGTGCGGAACATGGTCTGGCCTTCTTCGGACAGCAGATGTTTGATGGTCTCGCGTGTAGCGGTGACGATGATGACATCGTGACTTTCAATCGTCAGCCCCTCTTCAAATGGTGCAAGGTAGGCATGTTCACGACGTTGAAGCATTTTTAGTGTAACTTCATGCTCACCGAATAGATCTGGGTCGTTGATGGCTTTGCCTAGAATGGATGAATCTTCCGAGATTTCGAGTTGCGCAACAAATTGTCGACCGGAACCGCCGGTTAGCTCGTCTGACATGGGCGCGCGGTTAGGTAGTGTACGAGGCAGTACCAAGATGATGTAAACCAACCCGACGGCTGCGATGACAAGGCCCGGAATGGTGAAGTCGAAGAAGCCTAACGGCTCGAGTCCCATAGGCACAATGGCGCTGGATACGAGTAGGTTGGTACTACTACCAATCAGAACGGTGGTGCCGCCCAAGATGGATGCGTAGGATAGTGGAATCATCACCTTACTGGCTGAGCGGTTTAAGCTTTCTGCAACGGCAAGCAGGATCGGGATGAAGATAACCACGGTTGGCGTGTTATTCATGACTGCGCTGATCACGCACACCATGATTAACGTGGTTACGATTGCTAAAAACGGGCTGCGCTTTGATATTTTGTTAATGGCGTTGCTGATAATAGTTAGCGAGCCGGTACGCACCACGGCTTGACCAAGCACGAGCAAAGCGAGCACGGCGATAAGCGCTGGGTTGGCAAACCCTAAGAGTAAACTGTTTGGATCGAATAGTCCGCTGCTGGTTGCCAGTGGCGCAAAGTGAAAGAGTAGCAAAAATGCGGATACTACTAAACATGAGGTGAGGACGAGTGAAAGTTTCTCGCTGGCGAATAGGTATACGGCAACCAGAATGATCCCGAAGGTGGACCATAATTGTAGGTGTGGTAGATCGCTTGAGAAGAGTTCTTCCACCTAGCTTGCCTCCCTTTTCTTTGACCAATCTTCTAGCACAAGTTGGATTGCTTGTGTCACCTGATTTAATTCTTCAGTGGAAATGACGAAAGGTGGCGCCAAATAGACAACATTGCTGAAGGGGCGTAACCAGACGCCGTGTTTGAGGAATTCCTGTCTCATCGGGAACATATCCTCTTGAGAAGCATCAATTTTTACGACGCCCAATGCGCCGCGAACGCGGACATCAAGTACGCCATCGATCTTTTTGCAGGGGGCTAGCTCTGATCGCATTTGTTTTTCAATCGCTTCGACTTGTTTCAGGCGATCTTCTGACTCAAATAGCTCAAGCGATGCCAGTGCTGCTGCGCAGCCTAGCGGATTACCCATGAATGTCGGGCCGTGCATGAGTGCTTTATCGAGTGAATCATCGAGGAATGCCTCGAAAATGGTATCACTAGCAACGGTTGCGGCGAGTGGAATATGCCCACCGGTTAGGCCTTTGCCCAAGCATACAATATCGGGCACGATACCAGCCTCTTCAAAGGCAAACATTGAGCCGGTGCGACCAAAGCCGGTCATCACTTCATCAGCGATGAATAGAATGTCGTGCTCGCGACAGACGCGACGAATTTCGGCCAGCACGTCGGCACTATAAAAGCGCATGCCGCCCGCACCCTGCACGAGTGGTTCGACGATGAGCCCTGCTACGAGTGGTGCAATATCGGCGACGGTTTCTTCAAACTCTGCAACGCTATATTCGTCGTTCGGGATATCGACGATGAAATGTTTAGAGGTGAGGGAATCGAAGGCGCTATGCATACCGCCTCGGCCACTGACAGACATCGCGCCGAATGTGTCGCCATGATAAGCATGATTAAAAGTGATGAATTTAGATTTTTTGGTTTGGTCTTTGTTGCGCCAATATTGAAGCGCCATTTTCAGTGCGACTTCTACAGCGGTAGAGCCTGAGTCTGAGAAGAAGACACGGTCTAACGGGGCTGGGAGTAATTCAGCAAGCTTAGCTGATAAGCGGTAAGCCGGTTCGTTGGCTAGCCCTGCAAACATGACGTGGCTTAGGCTTTGTGCCTGATCGGTAATGGCTTTGACGATTGCAGGGTGCTGGTAGCCGTGGCACATGCTCCACCACGAGGCGATGCCATCGATGAGTGTCGTGCCATCATTTAAGGTGATAGTGCTACCAACGGCCGAGGCGACTGGTAGCGGATGCGGCGTGGTTTGCATCTGCGCATAGGGCAGCCAGATATGCTGCCAGCCCTCGTCAAGCCAGTCAGGGTTTTTGCTCATGGGTTAAGCCGCGTCGCTGATTGCTTTTTCTTTAGCGGCTTCAGGTGAAATGCCTAAACGCTCAAAAAGCTTTTGGTCTGCTTCGGTTTGTGGGTTGGCGGTAGTCAGCAAAGTATCGCCGTAGAAAATAGAATTTGCGCCTGCTAAGAAGCACAGTGCTTGGGTTTCATCGCTCATCTCCTCGCGGCCTGCGGATAGGCGCACATGTGATGCGGGCATCATGATACGAGCAATGGCAATGGTGCGGATAAAATCGATAGGGTCGAGATTTTCAGCGACATCTAGCGGAGTGCCTTCGACTTTCACCAGCATATTGATTGGTACGCTTTGCGGGTGCTCTGGTTGGTTAGCTAACGTTGCAAGCATAGCGGCGCGGTCGGTGATGCCTTCGCCCATGCCAACAATACCGCCGCAGCAGACATTCATGCCGGCATTGCGGACAAGCTCTAGCGTGTCCAGGCGGTCTTGATAGGTGCGGGTGGTGATGATTTCCTCGTAGAATTCTTCTGAGGTATCGAGGTTGTGATTGTAGTAATCAAGCCCAGCATCTTTTAGCTGTGTGGCCTGATCTTCGCTGAGCATGCCAAGCGTGGCGCATGTCTCTAGGCCCAGCGCTTTAACGGAAGAGATGGTGTCGGTGAGTGCTTCCATGTCGCGGTCTTTTGGCGAGCGCCAAGCAGCACCCATACAGAAGCGTGTCGCACCTTGTTCTTTCGCGCGGTTGGCCGCTTCTAGAATGATATCTTTTTGTAGCAGTTTGGATGCTTTCAAGCCGGTATCGAAATGTGCGCTTTGCGGGCAATATTTGCAATCTTCCGGACAGCCACCGGTTTTAATGCTGAGCAGCGTGCTCACCTGCACTTCGTTTGGGTTGAAGTGTTCGCGGTGGATAGTCTGCGCCTGAAAGATTAAATCATTGAATGGCAGGGCAAATAGATCGAGTGCCTCTTGGACTGTCCAATCATGGCGAATGGGTTGGCTGACTTGCGTTTGCATGCATTCTCCTGTAGCGTTTGGCCCATTATCATAACTATGGAATTCAAAAATGCCAGCACTAGACGATGTGCTAGAACAGCGGGTTGCAGCTTTTGAAGCGCAATCACTTAAACGCGAGCTTCGGGTGAGCGATCGTTCGGCTTTTCCGATGGTTAAAATCGGCGATAAGTCATTGATATCCTTTAGTTGTAATGACTATTTGGGGCTGTCGAATCATTCTGATGTATTAGACGCACTCAAACATACTGATGTGGCCGGATCGGGCGCGTCTCGTCTGATAACGGGCAATCACGAAGCTTATATGCGGCTAGAGCAGGCGTTGGCCGACTATAAAGGCACAGAAGCGGCGTTGGTCTTTGGTAGCGGTTATATGGCTAATATTGGTATCATTCCGGCGCTGGTTGGGGCGGGTGATTTGGTGCTCTGCGATAAGTTATCACATGCCTGCATTCTGGACGGTATTCATCTGTCTGGCGCAGCGCATAAACGCTTTGCCCATAATGACATGAACCATCTAGAGCAGTTGCTTGAGAAACATCGAGGTGATGCCAAGCATTGTCTGATTATCACCGAAACAGTGTTCAGTATGGATGGTGATTGTGCGCCACTTGCTGAGATCAAACGTCTGGCTGAAAAACATGATGCGTGGGTGATGAGTGATGATGCGCATGGGCTAGGTGTGGTGAAGTCTGAAGCAGTTGATATCCAGATGGGGACACTATCTAAAGCGCTGGGTTGTTATGGTGGTTATGTATGCGGTTCTAAAGCGTTGATAGATTATCTGATCAATTCGGCGCGTAGCTTTATGTTCACGACAGGGTTGCCGTTGGGCATGGTTCAAGCGGCGCATAAAGCGCTAGAGATAGTTGAGCAAGAGGTTGAGCGTGCAGACATTGCGCTGGGTAATGCGCGTTATTTTTCGGCACAATTAGGATTGCCAGAAGCACAAAGCTGTATTGTTCCGCTCATTATGGGTAACCCTGAGTGGGCCACCAATGCTTCGACTACCCTATATGAAGAAGGGTTTTGGGTGAGTGCGATTCGCCCGCCAACCGTTCCTGTGGGTACGGCGCGATTGCGGTTTACCTTTTCTGCCCTACATAGTAGGCAACAGATAGATCAACTAATTGCATGCATTAACGCCCATGGATGGACTTCGAACACTCAGTATCAGCGGTTGGACGCAGCCTCATGATTTTTTGTCAGGGTTATTTCCTGACCTTCATGCGTTTGATTATGCATCACACCCTAATCTAGACTCGATTGAGCAAGCGATATCGCGTGATGCGGATGTGGTTATAGGGTGGTCGTTAGGTGGTATTATTGCGCGGCAATTGATTGCACGCAAAGCATTGCAGCCAAAAGCGCTTGTGCTGATTTCATCGCCATTTCAGTTTGTGAAAGACGAGGATGTGGCGCATGCCATGCCCAAGGACACATTCGATTTATTCTACAGCAATTACCGCGATGATACGCAGCGCACCGTTTCGCGCTTTGACGGGTTGATGGCAAAAGGTGATGTGAAAGCGAAAGATATTCTTCGCGGCATGCGTCATCATGCTCACGTGATGGATGCAGAGCGCTGGTTGCCGTGGATGGATTTTCTGGAAGAATATTCCGCTAAACACCATGATTACTCGGCCTTGCCTGAAACCCTTATTATACACGGTAAGCAGGATGCGATTGTGCCGTATCAGCAATCGCTATTGTTATCCGATCAGCTAACAAATGCTGAGCATGTCGCTTGGGAAGAAGCGGGCCATGCGCTGCATTTGCATGATGGTGATTTACTGCGTAAGCAAATTCACGATTTTGTAAAGAGGGCACTATGATGCCATCATTACAGCCGCGATTTGAGCAAAGCGCGAAGCATTATACCGACGTTGCGATTCAGCAGCGCGAAGTCTGTGTTGCATTGTGGCGTATGGTAGCACCGCATATTTCTGCGAACGATCTGTTGCTTGATGTCGGCTGTGGTGATGGTGCGCTTGCTGGTATTTCACATCACTCACATCTGATCGGCATCGATTTGGCGCATGCGATGTGTCGGGTGGCGGTGAATGACATGCCGTCTGCGCAATCTGATATGCATGATTTGCCATTAACGCATGAATCGGTAGATGGTTGGTTCTCATCATTAGCGTTGCAATGGAGTACAGCACCTGAGAAAGCAATGAACGAAGCCGTGCGTGTGACGAAGCGTGGCGGTGTAATTGCGTGCGCGACCTATTTGGATGGTACGTTAAGCCAGTTGCATCAAGCAATGCGAGCGATTGATTATCCGGTGCGGCCATTTGCGTCGCTTGTCGATATGCAGCGCATGTTTGAGCGCGAAGATTTAACATATCTGGATCATCAGGTGATGGTGGAGACTGAATGTTTTGACGATGTGATGGCATTGCTAAAACATATGAAATCGATTGGAGCGAATCGTTATTATCCGGCCGATCAACCCGTCATGTCGCGTGCGCAGCTGAAGCAACTTGGAGATCATTACCCAAAAACAGCAACGAGCATTGAAGCGGAATGGCATATTGGATTGTGGGTGTTTAAGGTTGGCGCATGAGTAAACGGTATTTTATTGCAGGTATTCACACCGGAGTGGGTAAAACATTTTTTACCTGTCAGCTCACGCGACGGCTTATAGCAAAAGGTGTCGATGTGGCGGCTTATAAACCTGTTATTTCTGGCTATGATGATTCACCGCAGACAGATACCGCTTTGATAGCGGAAGCTCTAGGCACGACAGATCATGAAAGCATTTCTCCGTGGCGTTTTAAAGAGCCGCTATCACCACATATGGCGGCAAAATTAGAAGGACGTGAGTTATCGCTTGGTGACATTGTAAGCTGGTGTCAGAAGCAATCGGGTGCGTTACAATTATTTGAAGGGGTAGGTGGTTTGATGGTGCCTTTAAATGATGAGGTGCTCGTTATCGATTGGATTCAGAGCATGAATATCCCGGTGATTCTTGTGGCATCAAGTTATCTTGGGGCAATCAATCACACGCTTATGTCATTAGAGATTTTGAAGCAGCGCCAAATTGACGTGGTGACAACCATTGTATCGCAAGCTGAGGAGTGTGTTGGGTTGGGCGAGACTTGTGATGCGATTCGCACATTTTCGCCTGCCGGATCAGACGTAATTGCGCTTGAGCGTATGGCAAAGTTAGATAGCACTTGGAATGACGCTAAGAGCTTGTTATCGCTATTAGTATGAACGATAAGCAGCCAAGCAACGATAACGAGAATAAACCGAGCATTCCTGAGCGCATGCATAATTTTTATGAGCGCATGATAGGGGTGAAGAGGCGCGTCGATCCGACTAAGGTGGATGGTCCGGTCTACAGCACCTTCAATGATCGCATGTTCGCATGCGTGCTTGATACAGCCATTATCTTCTTTTTGTTTCGTGATATTTTTGACTGGATGACTGCATTTTTGTTTCAGGGGATGGAAACTAATTTTGACATTCCACCTGATTCGCCATTGGCGTATGCGAGTAATGAAGAGCAGATTCGCTACATTGTAGATCAGTTGTTTTCTACCGGTTTTGCCCAGATATGGTTGATTAACTCATTTTTTCAATCATTGCTTGTCGGTATCACCTTGGTGATTGTCTGGTCCTACTATCACACCACACCGGGGAAGTGGTTGTTGGGGCTTGAATATGCGGATGAGAAGACGCTGACTCCTCCGACATTGGCGCAGTATATTAAGCGCTATGCCGGATTCTATTTGTCGATGACACCGCTCATGATTGGCTTTGCGTTTTTAGGGTTCACCAAGAAGAAACAGGCATGGCACGATAAAATTGCCGGAACTGTTGTGGTCTATAATAAGGAAGGCCACATTCTAAAGCGCCTGTATCGTTACCTGAAAGAGCAGTGGAAGAAAGGCTCTTAAGCGAGCGACTCCATTTGCTCGTCGGTTAGATTGCCCGGTACCAGCATCATCGGGATAAGTAGCTTGGTGCCCGAATGATTCGATAGCCAGCTAATCACACGTCTGCCGCTGTTACTGCCTGGTGATACACCCAATACCAGCATATTAGTGAAATAGTCTTCTTGAGTTTGCGCCAGGATTTCTTCTGCCGGATTACCGGAACGGATGAGCAAGGTTGGCTTAATGCCTGTCAGCTCTTGCGCTTCATCGGCCATTGATTTGAGCAATTCCTCTGCTTCTGCGCGTTGCTCTTCTAACATTTTGTCAGCCACGCTTTGCAGGGTTTGCACATCAATCGGAGGCATGACGTGAAGCACATCGATGGAGATATTGCGCTTAGCGGCTTTCATGCAAGCAAATCGTAATGCCTTACGCGAGACATCGCTATTAGCAACGCATACAAGGTATTTTTGTTTTTCGGTTGTTTCAGTCATGGGCGTTTCTCACTTTTAAATGCGCTGGAATAACCAGCCTGCAAACCAACCAATGCCAACAGCCAAAGCGACTGCGACAAGACCATATAAGACGCTGTGATTATGGGCAGCGTCGTAAACAAAGGCGTCAAATCCGGTTTTGTAGACCTGAATTGGAATAGCCTGTGCGCCTGATAGTAACCCGTCAGAGAAGAGATAAATTTCTGCCGTATAGGTGCCGCGTGGCATATTATCTGGGAAAGAGAAGCGGGTTTTAAACAATGTCTCACCCATAAATTCGACGGTGCCGACTTCTTCGTCATACAGGCTCTTTTTGCGCAGTAATCGGTAGAGCGCTTCTTTATAGGGATCACTGTAACTAGAGCTCGAATCGATAATATCTAACGGCGAATAGAGGCGGTACTGCCTGATATCTTTGAGTGGTTTGCTGCTGGCAACACCGTAAAACTCGGGCACATCATTAAAATACGCTTGCCCACTGTTAATCCAGATACCGGCGGTGCGTTCTTTCTTTCGTACGGTCATATCCATGGCAGGGCCGCGGATGACGACAACAATATCACCCGGATCATTGCGTGCGCCGAAGAGCAGAATTTCGGTGCCGGTAAAGCCTGAGTGAATTTCAATTTTGTGGCTAGAGATATCGGATGCGATAGGTACTGCCAAAGCTGGCAGTGCGGCACATATCATGATCAAGCTTGCCAGTAATAGTCTCATCATCGCGTTTCCTCCACGATGACAGAATAGACATCTGCCGGTGTTACGAAGAGATTGTAGCCCAGCTTAATGGCAACACCCAGCACCATAGCAGCAAGTAAAGCCCTTAGTTGCTCGGCAGGTAGTTTTGCGCCAAGGCGCGAGCCGATTTGCGCACCAACGACGGAGCCGCCAAGTAGCAGAAGTGCAAGCACGACATCGACGGTTTGTGTGCTGATGGAGTGCAGCAGCGTTACATTCGCCGTGATGAAGATGATTTGGTAAAGCGAGGTGCCGACCACGATAGAAGTTGGCATGCCCAGAATATAGATCATGGCAGGTAGCATGAAGAAGCCGCCACCGATTCCCATAATCGATACCATGACGCCGACGACTAAGCCGATAACGATAGGCACAATTGCGCTGATATAGAGTTTGGATTGGGTAAAGCGCACTTTAAGGGGGAGTGAGTGTGCTAAATGATAGAGTTTGCCGTGTTTGCTGCTGGTTGGTTTGCGCAGTTTCATAATGGCGCGGCCGCTTTCAATCGCCATTAGACCGCCGATAGCACCTAAGAACACAACGTAAGATAATGAGATGACAAGGTCAATCTGGCCTAAGGTTTTGAGCCAGTTAAAAAGCTGCACGCCCAAAGTAGAGCCGACCAAACCACCGAGCAGCAGCAGGTTTCCCATTTTGAAATCGACATTCATGCGCTTCCAATGGGTCGCAAAGCCCGAGACGGATGCTGCAACAATCTGGTTGGCAGAGGTGGCTACGGCTACTGTCGGAGGCACACCAATGAAGATAAGCAGTGGTGTCATCAGGAAGCCGCCACCGACGCCAAACATGCCAGATAGAATGCCAGTACCGCCGCCTAAAGCGAGGATGAGCAGGACATTAACCGACATTTCGGCGATGGGTAAATAAATCTGAAACATAGTGTGCGCTTACTTGTATCTTCACTTATAAGCGCCTGCGAGATGCATGCAATCGCTAAGTCGTTTTATAGGTATGGTTTGGTGGGTAGCTTCGCATCGGGGGGGCGGAAGTAGTATGGCTTGAGCGATTCGACGGGCGTGCTATCTGGCTGCAAGGCCTGAATTAGTTGGGTTGCGTGCGGGCCTGCTTGAATGCCATCGGGGTGTTGGCCGATGATGGTTGTGTCTGTGATAATATCCTCAGGTTTTAGTAGTGCGATTTCGTCGCTGGCTAACCACGCTGAGCCGTTTTGAGAGAATGACTGAGAGTAAAACTCGCCTTTTCCGGCATTGAGCACGACTTGGATTGTATTATCTGTTCCCTCGTAACCATAGGCCGTGCATTCAAGTGAGGTAATGCTATGGCAGGCCATATTCGGGTTGGCGAAGTGAATCATGCGGGCGACGGATAAGCCAATGCGCAGGCCGGTAAAGCTACCGGGCCCACTAGTAATGACTAATTTATCAATGGCTTGGTAGGGTTTCTTGTGGCTTTTTAGCAGCTCATTAACGGTCGGGACGAGCTGTTTTGCCTGCTGATGCGGTTCGCTGAATGTGTGTTCAAACACCTCATTGCCGATGCAAAGCGCTACAGACCCTAGGTTTGTAGAGGTTTCGATGGCTAAAATCGTCGGGTTTGACATGGTGATTTCCTGAAAACATTTCTTGACCGGAACAACCCACTAGCATTATTGTGCACCAACAACAATCATAATTAAGGCAAGTGGTTATGTCATTAGCAGAAAAGCATTGTGTTCCATGCATGGATAGTGCTGAAGAACCATTAGACTCTCAATCCGCACAACGATTGCTGGCAGCCATGTCCGGCTGGCATCTATCAGAAGATTCTAAATCGATTTCGCGTGAGTGGAGCTTTAAGAATTTTAAATATGCACTTGATTTCGTTAATGAAGTGTCGGTGATTGCCGAAGCAGAAAATCATCACCCCGATATCTCGTTTGGTTGGGGTTATGTGCGTATTTCTTTCACCACCCATAGCATCAACGGATTGCATGAGAATGATTTCGTGATGGCCGCGAAGATCAATTTACTAGGTCAGAGGGAAACACTCTAGACCATGCAGGCGGAAAAGAAGCTCTTCATTAAGACCTTTGGGTGTCAGATGAATGTCTATGATTCTGAGCGCATGCAGGATGTGCTCAAGCCATTGGGCTATGTTATGTCAGATGAGCTTGCCGATGCAGATATGGTGATTTTGAACACCTGCCACATTCGTGAGAAAGCAACCGAGAAAGTCTTTTCTGATTTGGGGCGTATCCGTCAGCAAAAAGAGAAACGTCAGGCCAAAGGCGCTGATATGGTGATTGGTGTGGCGGGGTGCGTTGCGCAAGCGGAAGGCGAAGAGATTATTCGCCGCGCGCCATTTGTCGATATGGTGTTTGGCCCGCAAAGTTATCATTTATTGCCAGAGATGGTAACGCGTGCCGTGCGCGAGCAGGGCGGTGTGGTAGAGCTGGAATTCCCTGAAGAACAGAAATTTGATTATTTACCGGAAGCAGAGGCGCAAGGCCCTGCGGCGTTTGTGTCGGTACAAGAGGGATGCGATAAATTTTGCACTTTCTGTGTGGTGCCATACACGCGTGGTGCGGAATATTCTCGCCCAGTACAGGCTGTACTTGATGATACCAAACGTTTGGTCGATCAGGGCGTGGTAGAGATTTCGCTGCTGGGGCAGAATGTGAATGCCTATCACGGCGCGCATGCTGATGGTGAGTGGAGCTTGGGCCGTCTGATTCGTGAGCTTGCTAAGATAGATGGTTTAGAGCGCATTCGTTACACGACCTCGCATCCGCGTGATATGGATGATGATTTGATCTCAGCGCATGGCGAAGTTGATAAGCTAATGCCATATCTGCATCTGCCGGTGCAGGCTGGCTCTGATAAAATCTTGAAGGCGATGAACCGTAAACACACGGCAGCGGAGTATATCGGCATTATCGAGAAACTGCGCGCATTGCGTCCAGAAATGGCATTTTCTGGTGATTTTATCGTTGGATTCCCCGGTGAAACGGATGAGGATTTTGAGGCGACCATGCGAGTGGTTGAAACCGTCAATTACGCAAGCGCCTATTCGTTTAAATATTCGCCGCGTCCGGGTACGCCCGCATCTGCGTCTGATACCCAAGTCGATGAGGCGGTAAAAGTAGAACGGTTGGCGCGTTTGCAAGAGCTTCTTAACCATCAACAGGTGGCGTTTAATCGCTCGAAACTTGGACAGGTGATGACTATACTTCTGGAGAAGCCGGGTAAGTTACCTGGTCAGTTAGTGGGGAGAAGCCCGTTCATGCAAGCCGTTCATGTTGCCGATTCAGATCACCTGATGCATCAGCTTGTAGATGTCCGTATTGTCGAGGCGCGGCCTAACAGTCTGCGTGGAGAGCTTCTGGGAAGTTCAACGGCTGATGATTCAGCCACTCTATCACAGGTAGCATATGGCTAGAGCCAAAGCGGCACGCAAAACTGCGCAGCCGAAAGATTTTGAAACTGTAAACGTCTTCTTTGAAAATAACTCCTTCTTGCCGATTTTATATGGCGATCAAGACTCGAACTTGACGCGCATTGGTCAGTTGCTCAATGTCGAGCTGGTCTCGCGTGGCAATATGATCAGCATTGAAGGGTTGCGCCGCGATATTGAAGCGACCGAGCAAATTCTCAATAAGCTCTATGCTCAAATTGAAGGCGGCCAAGATGTAGGGCCTGCCGAGGTCGATGCGGCAATTCGTATGGTCCCACCAGTGGCCGAGCCAAAGGCCAAGAAAAAGCAAAAGAAGAAATATGAAGGCGAAGAAGCCGATAGCGATGTGCGCATTGCGACGATGAAGAAAACCGTTCGCCCATACAGCCATGTGCAGGCGAATTATATCCGCTCACTCTTCGATAATGATCTGGTGTTTGCACTTGGGCCTGCCGGTACGGGTAAAACCTATATTGCCGTCGCAATGGCCGCCTATATGCTGATCAATAAAAAGGTAGAGCGTATTGTCCTTTCGCGCCCAGCCGTTGAAGCGGGTGAAAAGCTTGGATTCTTACCCGGTGAAATTAAGGATAAGATGGATCCGTTTTTGCGCCCATTATACGATGCGCTGTTCGATATGATGCCTGCCGAGATGGTGCAGAAATGCATTGAGAACGGCGAGATTGAGCTGGCGCCATTGGCGTTTATGCGAGGTCGTACGCTCAGTAATGCATTTGTGATTCTCGATGAAGCACAAAATACCACACGCACCCAGATGAAGATGTTTTTGACACGTATGGGTGAGTATTCGCGCATGGTGATTACGGGTGATCTAAGTCAGGTGGATTTGCCACGCGATATCAAATCGGGTTTGGCCGATTGTATTCCAAAGGTAGAGCCGATTCCGGGTATTGATATTGTGCGATTCACCGATACAGATGTGGTGCGTCACCCACTCGCTGCGAAGATCATCCAATCTTACGATGCATGGGAAGAACGTAAGAAAAAACAGCAGATTGAACATCAAACCGATGATAATGACGGGTTTTGATCTTTCTCTCATCATGTCCGATGAGCGCTGGCAATCTGTATCTTTAGACCTCGACGCGTTGTTAGCCGAGATAGTTTCTGCAGAATCTTTGGGCGATACCGAAAAGCAGCTGGCTTTAGTTCTGACGAATGATACGCATATCGCAGAGATGAATGCGATGTTCAGGGGCAAGAATAAACCTACGAATGTATTGTCTTTTCCTTCTGATGAGGAAGATGAATGGGGCGATGTGATTGTATCATTCGACACGATTGCGCGTGAGGCGGAGGAACAACACAAAGTATTTGAATCGCATGCGAAGCATATGATTGTCCATGGTGTCTTGCATTTATTGGGGTACGACCATATGGAAGATGTAGAGGCCGAGGAAATGGAAGCGAAAGAAGTCGCTATTTTGGCTCAAGTTGGGATTGAAAATCCTTATGATACAGTGTAATATTTTAATTCGTGTTATTAAACCAAATATGAAGTTATGTCCGAAGGCAGTATAGGCACGTCACCCGATGATTCGGGGACGTCACGACAACATTCACCTCATCATGAAGTTAACCCGATTGTTGGTTTGCGTCGCTGGATTCGCCAGACGATTACCAATCGTCACGAGGGAAGCCTCAAGGCAGCGCTCGAAGAAGTGCTGGATGAGCATGATGATAGCTTAGAATCTCCTATCTCCGATGAAGAG
>JALEGK010000033.1 GCA_022763105.1 Rickettsiales bacterium
GCATAGGCAAGGCCGCGATTGATCGCCGCATCCAGACCGCCTTTATATTTATGGAAGCCCTCAGCTGTACGCTCATCTTCGATAAAGGCCGCATCGCGATCATCGACATCCGAGGTTAATAGATACGCACCATTCGCATCCGTGCGCGCGACAATCAGTGATGGCACACCACAGACATCTGCCGCCAAACGAGCAGCTACAAGCTTTTGAATATGCTCTTTAATTGGCACAAGCACCTTACCGCCCATATGGCCGCATTTTTTGGCTGAAGATAGCTGATCTTCAAAGTGAACACCTGCAGCACCCGCTTCAATCATCCATTTCATCAGCTCAAACACATTGAGATTGCCACCAAAACCGGCCTCAGCATCGGCCACAATCGGCTGGAACCAATCCACCGAATCATCACCTTCTGCATGATGCAGTTGATCAGCACGCTGCAAGCATTGATTGATGCGCTTTACAACGGCTGGCACCGAATCGGCTGGGTATAATGATTGATCAGGGTACATCTGGCCCGCCAAATTCGCATCTGCTGCGACCTGCCAACCCGATAAATAAATGGCTTTCAGCCCTGCTTTCACCTGTTGCATCGCCTGATTACCGGTCAGTGCGCCCAGCGCATTGACATAATCTTCGGTGTGCAAGCTATACCAAAGCTTTTCAGCGCCATTGCGCGCAATCGAATATTCAATCGGAAGCGTACCTCTCAAACGATCCACCTCAACGGCTGAATAAGTGCGCTCAACACCTTTCCAACGCGGGTTTTCATTCCAGTCTTTTTCCATAGCTTCGATTGATAGTGCGGGCATTAGGCTTCCTCCTGATTGGTAGATATTTCTGTTACTTACATGATGCCATATTCCTTGTTGCGATGCACGATATTTCTGCAATGCAGCATATCAACAGACACGCCAACGCTCATTAAACCTTTTTTAAGGCAGCTCATTTATAGTTAGAAAAACAACCGTATAATCAGAAAGATAATCACCCTAAGATGGTCAAGAATGAACATGATCTTATTGATGGCAAAAAGCCCTCGGCATTCTTCAGAGATATTGCCAAGACTATTCGTGACACCAAAGTCAAACTAGGACCATACAACCCCGACGCACCCTTCGCACGCTCCATCACCATCAAAGCGCCCGATGAAGATGGCTATAAAGACATCGGCAAACGTCTGAGAAAAGGCGAGAAAGTTTACGGCCTGCTTCAAAAATGGAAGCCCCCTATCGGCAGCACTAAATTTCGAGAAGAAGATGCAGATATTGAACATTTATGGGACGATCGAAACGATAACCTCAAAAGTAAACCCAAAGGGGCAGCCTACGCCGAATTTATCGGCGATGAAGTCTATGAAGACATTACGACACGGGCATTTATCGATAACCACAGAATGTCGCAAGACGCGCTATCCCTTAAACAGCGCATGATGAGCCATGCCATCAATTACTATATGCCCCCTGATAAGTTCGCAGCCTATCTTGATTACTTCATGCATAACCTTGATGATCCCAAAATCAGGGAGTCAGTTGAGCAATCACTTGAGCAAGCATTCTATCAATTAGGTGCTGATGGTAGCATCTCTGAAGAAGAATATCGTGCCTTTGCTGGCGATGTCGCCAACAAACGAGACCGTGATACGCTCAGTATGCTAGCCGATATTGATACAGGCAAAGACATGACAGAGCATACGGGTCTATTATTAGCCACAGCCTGCTTCCATGCGGCGCATCGGTCTTATCTATCGGGTTTGAAAAAAGCCATTAACTCTCCGCAAATGGCACTCTCTTTTACCCCCGGCCAACGAGACACGGCCCACAGAGTGCTCACCAGCACCTCTTTCAAGCAGTTTAATAGCTTTCTCATTTTCCAGTCTCACACCAATCTGACATTGATGGAGAGCGACGAACAATCAACAGACGACCCAGCGCACATATGTCCGCATATTACTGAAGGCTGGAAACGTTTTAGCGAAAACTCGGTGCTTTCAACCACTTTTGCTGAAACCAGTATTCCTGATGCGTTCACGCCCAACCGTGATGCATCAGGACAAAACCACTTGGAAGGTAAACGCCTGACATGCCCTGCCCTCATCCATCTGCGCCATGCACGTGAGAATCACCTGATTGAAAAAACATACGAAGAAATCGCAAAACTCCCCAAAGATCACCGCTTATGGGATGAAGCGAAGGCAACAGCCGAAAAAATTGAGCTCTCTAAAGCAGAAAAACGCGAAGCCATTGCAGCGGAAGAATCACAAGCGACCAGTTCAACTACCGCCCAAACATCAGCTCAAACGGGTGGAGAGGATAACCCTAAAAATCAGGTCGAATCAAACGAGCTGGCAATGGATGCAGACACCCTCGCTCAACCAGACACACAACGCCTCATCTAATTATAGCGGTAGATTGTCGTGCTTCTTCCACGGATTATCGAGCTTCTTATCACGTAGCATCGATAGGGTTCGGCACAAACGCCAGCGCGTATTTTGCGGGCGAATCACATCATCGAGGTAACCACGACCAGCAGCAGAGAATGGTGAAGCAAAACGGTCACGATATTCTTCGACTTTCGCATCCACATCTTCTTTACCCTCAAGCTTACCTTTAAAGATAATCTCAACCGCACCTTCAGGGCCCATCACCGCGATCTCAGCAGTTGGCCATGCATAATTGATATCACCGCGTAAATGCTTCGATGACATTACAATATACGCACCACCATAGGCCTTGCGGGTGATGATGGTAATCTTTGGCACTGTCGCTTCAGCGTAGGCATAAAGCAGCTTCGCGCCATGCTTGATGATACCATTATGCTCTTGGCTGGTTCCTGGCAAAAAGCCCGGTACATCCACCAGTGACACCACAGGAATATTAAACGCATCACAGAATCGAATGAAACGTGCCGCTTTGCGAGACGCATCAATATCCAGACAGCCAGCCATTTCCATTGGCTGGTTCGCGACAAAGCCAACCGTCTGGCCTTCCATACGACCAAAACCGATAATCATATTCTTGGCAAAGTCCGGCTGAATCTCAAAGAAATCGCCCTCATCGACAATACGCACAAGCAGCTCATACATATCATATGGCTTATTCGGATTGTCAGGTACCAACGTGTTTAGTGGCATCTCGACACGATCCGCCGGATCATCTGTCGGCCATACCGGAGGTTTCTCACGGTTATTCAGTGGCAGGAAGTTGAACAGACGACGAATCTGAAGCAGCGCTTCAATGTCATTATCAAATGCCATGTCAGCCACGCCGGTGTGCTTGGAATGCACATTGGCGCCACCCAACTCTTCATGACCAATCTCTTCATGCGTTACCGTCTTCACCACGTCCGGCCCGGTCACATACATGTAAGACGAACCACGCACCATAACGGTAAAGTCAGTCAGTGCTGGCGAATAAACCGCACCACCCGCACAAGGACCCATAATGACGGAGATTTGCGGAATCACACCAGAGGCCAGAACATTGCGCTGGAAGATTTCAGCGAAACCGGAAAGCGAATCCACCCCTTCCTGAATACGCGCACCACCCGAGTCGTTGATGCCAATCAGTGGCGCACCCATCTTGATCGCCATATCCTGAATTTTGCAGATTTTCTTCGCATTCGTCTCAGAAAGCGAACCACCCAATACGGTAAAATCTTGGCTATAGATAAACACCAAACGGCCATTGATGGTTCCGTGGCCTGTGACCACACCATCGCCCGGTACTTTTTTGTTTTCCATCCCGAAATTGCCGCAGCGATGCTCGACAAACATATCATATTCTTCGAAGGAATCTGGATCGACCAACACTTCAATACGCTCACGCGCGGTCAGCTTCCCGCGGTCATGCTGCGAATCAATACGCGCCTGCCCGCCTCCAATGCGCGCTTGATCGCGCTGTTTTTCTAACTCTTTAACAACCGATACAGGATGCATGTCACCTCATCATCTTCGTTTAAGGGAGGCGGAGAGTAGCAAAATTACCCTCAATTCCCAAGCGAAAAAACGACAACCAAGCCCTTGTTATTACTCACTTTGCAAGGATAAATACTTTGCCAAATGACGAATCCGCTCTGACTTGGCAGCTCGCGCCGCCTCTGCCTCAGTGTCTTCACCCCACTGCTCGGCCTGAAAACGCTCATCTAATTGGCTGCAATTGATGGCTTGCTCTATATCAATCAGACGCCAGTGATACGCCAGAAGCAGAAGCACAGAACCAAGCAAACTCACCATCTGCGAATAAGCTACCAGCTCATGGTGATTCAGCGTCTCAATATGCTTTTTGACAGCAGCCAAGCTCTCAGCAGGCTGATCAACCGGCATAATGCCGCCCACTCGTTCAAACCGTCCGCCTATTTTCTCCTCTACCATCTGAAGCACCGGCTCCCATTCCTGCTTTTGCAGGGCGAGTAGTTTCTCATCATCAGCGTAATAGCACAGTAAATCGGTCTCCGCGAAACGGGTTAGCTCATCCCGCATGCCTGCAATCGCCGCATCATCCAGCTGCATGGTCGCACCTAGCAACGTCGTCATTGGCATTGCTTTCATATCAATCGATTCTTCAACTGTTGCCCATTCCTGAACAATCACATCGGCAAGCAATTTAGACGGACTCGATATGACTACCCCTTCAGGCGTTTTGATCGGCTTACCATCAAGTGTAATGCGATAAGCGCCCGCCTCATCGCTCAAGCCCACCTCTTTATAAAAACGCTTCATACTTGCAGCCCTAATTCCTTGAAACTTTTTCTCATATGCGGCGGCAAAGGCGCGCTGACATCAACACCTGAGCCAAACACATGGTCTATCTGCAAACGATGCGCATGCAAATGCAGTTGCTTCGGCAAATCTAACCCATCAACAAAGGCTTCCTGTCCACCATATTTACCATCACCCAGAATCGGATTACCCATCTGCGCCATATGCACGCGCAGTTGGTGCGTGCGTCCGGTAATCGGTTCTAGCTCCACCCACGCCATACGCTGCCCCAACGCCTCAATCACGCGATACGCTGTAATCGCAGGCTTGCCATCTTCATCCAGCATCATCTTTTGCATCTCACCATCCGACTTCGATAGCGAGCCTTCAATCTCACCGGTGCGAATTTCCGGCACACCAACCACTAGCGCCCAATAGGTTTTCTTCGCACGCTTGGTCGCAAACATATTAGCAAGCTGGGCGGCGGCATTGGCATAGCGCGCAAGCAACAACACACCGCTTGTGTCTTTATCGAGTCGATGCACCAGCTTAGGCCGCTCCGCATGATCAAACTGCAACGCATCCAAGCGCACATCGACATGGTCTTTCACACCACTACCGCCCTGCACTGCCATGCCAGCGGGCTTATTGATCGCGACCCAATCATTCGTATCTTCAATAATCCATTGGCGTGTCTCGCGAATCACCGAATCACTTAGCGGCTTAGGCTCATTCTTGCTTTGCTTACTCTTCTCAGAGAAGGCGTCCAAATCCAAAAATTTCACGCTCAGCTCTTGGCCTTCAGACACATGATCGGACGTTTTCGCTTTCTTATTATCAATACGAATCAATCCTTTGCGCATCGCCTTTTGCAACTCGCCATGCGGTACATTGGGGTAATGCCGTTTGAACCATCGATCCAAACGCACCCCATCATCCTGAGCATCAATGGTGAAAAATTTGATCATGCAAACACAGACCTCATCAGCCCCATCCCGACAAACACGGCGATCACCGAGCATGTCACCGAGCCGAGAATATAGGCAAGCACCAGCATATTCTGGCCGCGCTCAAACAGAGTCACCACATCAAGTGAGAAGGTAGAGAAGGTCGTGAAGCTGCCCAAAAACCCAACCACAATCAGCGAGCGAACCGCTTCTAAGCCCGTGCTTTGCTTGGCGAGCCAACCAATCACCATGCCAATCATGAGCGAGCCTAAAATATTCACCAGCAATGTCCCATACGGAAAGCCGTGGCCCAGCACGCGTGTGCTCAGCGCCATGCCGCCATAACGGCCAAGCGCACCTAGCGCGCCACCCAATGCGATATAGAGCAAGGTCATTCACCCTCCTTTGCTTTATCAGCGCGCAGCTTATCCCAATAGGCTTGGCGTTTCATCATCTCTCGCTCAAAACCGCGTTCTTTTGGTTGATAATAGCGCTGCCGCTCCATTTCTTCTGGAAAATAATCTTGCCCCGAAAAGCCATCTTCCACATCATGATCATAGGTATAGCCTTCCCCATAGCCCTCTTGCTTCATCAGCTTGGTTGGCGCATTCAGAATATGTTTCGGCGGCATAAGAGAGCCATGCTCCTTCGCATCACGCCGTGACTGCTTAAACGCTGCATATTGCGCATTCGACTTCGGTGCCATCGCCAGATAAATCACCGACTGCGCAATCGCCAGCTCACCCTCAGGTGATCCCAGATACTCATAAGCCTGCTTCGCCTGCATCGATTGCACCAGCGCTTCGGGGTCAGCCATGCCAATATCTTCTACTGCAAAGCGCACCAAACGGCGAGCAATATAGAGCGGGTCTTCACCACCCGATAACATGCGCTGAAACCAATAAAGCGCCGCATCAACATCCGAACCACGCAGCGATTTATGCAAGGCGCTGATTAAATTGTAATGGCTGTCTTGGTGCTTGTCATACACCGGCGCTCTTCGATGCACCAACTCTACCAGCGCATTCGTATCCAGCGCATCTTTAGGATTGGCCGCCAGCACCTCTTCGGCAATATTCAGCAGGTAGCGGCCATCGCCATCTGCCATCGCGCATAGCGCCTCACGCGCATCATCCTGCAATGGCAAGCTTTGCCCCAAATGCTCCTCACACCGCGAGAGCAACGACTCTAATGCTTCTTGCGATAGGCGAGACAGCACCACCACCCGACAACGCGAAAGCAAAGCAGCATTCAGCTCAAAGGATGGATTCTCAGTCGTCGCACCAATCAACGTCACCGTGCCATCTTCCAATACGGGCAAGAACGCATCTTGCTGCGCACGGTTGAAGCGATGAATCTCGTCAACAAACAACATGGTTCGCACACCATCATCGAGCCGTTTGGTCGCGCGCTCAAACACCTTCTTCAAATCCGCCACACCGGACTGCACGGCCGATAAGGTCTCTAGCTCATAACCCGAATGAGAGGAAAGTAAGCGCGCCAACGTGGTCTTACCGCAACCCGGAGGGCCCCATAAAATCATCGAGTGATAATGCCCCGCATCAATCATCCGACGCAGCACGCCATTGGCTTTAAGCACAGAATCCTGCCCGACCACCTCGTCAAAATCGGCTGGGCGTAGCTGCTCTGCTAAAGGCAGATGAGTCTGATCGGCAAATAAAGACAGCGTCGCCATTAGCGCATCACGCGAATGCTGACCACCTGACCATTACGATCAAGCTGAATATTCCAGCCCTGCGCCCCTTTTCTGAGGATTTTTTCTAGCTGCCGTGTCGATTCAATCGCAGTGCCATTAACCGAGATTACCAGATCACCTGCACGAATACCGCGACTTGGCGAACGCGTCACCACCACGCCTTTTTGCATCGGCGACAAATTCAGCTCCATAGCCAGAGCCGGGTTGAGGTTTGCCACGCTCGTGCCACGGAACGGATGAATGCCCTTCATCTCACGTTCGTCACGATCTGGTTTATCGGGTGGTGTTGTCAATTTAACGGTTAACTCCTTAGGCTTGCCATCACGCACCACTTCCATGCGGGTGCGCTCACCAATTTCAACAATCGCAGTGCGAAAACGCAAGGCCTGAATCGTATCGACCTTATGCCCATCGATGCCAACGATGATATCGCCCACTTTTAAGCCGCCACGATCGGCCGGACTGTTATCATAAATGCTATTCACCAACACGCCCGTCGGACGATCAAGCTCTAATGCCTCTGCCAGCTCTTTGGTCACGTCTTGATAGGAAGCACCAAGCCACGGCTTTACAATCTTACCATTACGACGCTCACCCGCGAGCAATGCCTGTACCATATTGGCCGGAATGGCAAAGCCAATCCCATTCGACCCGCCCGAGCGAGAATAGATCGCGGTTGGAATACCAATCAGGCGACCTTTAATATCAACGAGTGCACCGCCCGAATTACCGGGGTTAATCGCCGCATCGGTCTGAATGAAGAAAGAGAAATCACTCTTACCCTTAATCGAAGAACGCGCAAGAGCCGAGATAATACCGCTCGTCACCGTTTGCCCCACCCCAAACGGGTTACCAATGGCTAATACCAAATCCCCCACTTCGAGAGAATCCGAGTCATGCAAGCTGAGTGCAGGTAACGGCTTCTTATTATTATCAACGGAGAGCACTGCCAGATCGGACTGCTCATCGGTCACAACGACCTTCGCATCCAGCTCACGCTTATCATTCAACACGACGGTGATATCATCAGCCCCCTTAATCACGTGGTAGTTCGTAATCAAGATCCCCTTAGAATCAACAATCACGCCGGAACCAAGTGAGCTGACCATGCGTTGACGCGTCATGCCGCCAAAGGCACCGCCGCGACGACCAAAGAACTGACCAAAGAATGGGTCATTAAAGAATGGCGAGACTTTCTCGACCACTTTACGTTTAGTGAAGATGTTTACAACCGCCGGAGCCGTCTGCTTCACCACCGGCGCAAAGCTCAGCGATATCTCTTCCTTGGAGCTTGGCGTGCGCGCTGCCACATCGCCAAGCGGCAATGTAAGCGCCATCACGCACATCATAAATAGTGTAATTGCTAGCCTCATAGGCTTTACATAGAGCAGATTCTGACAAAAATAAAGGGCGTTGCTCACGCAACACCCTTAATCAATCCAAATCCAATCGCTTAAGCTTACGCTGCTGCGACTGCTTCTTCTTCGTCAATATACTCATCAACCGGACCAGAATCCTGACCACGTGCTGACTCGTCACGATCGACAAATTCGATGATCGCCATTGGCGCATTATCGCCATAGCGGAAACCAGCTTTTAGTACGCGGATATAACCACCCTGACGCTCTTCGTAACGAGGCGCTAGCGTCTCGAATACTTTCTTCGCCATGGTCTCATCGCGCAGCTTACCAATCAGACGACGGTAAGAAGCCAAATCACCCTTTTTGCCCATGGTGATCATTTTCTCAACGATCGGGCGAAGTTCTTTCGCCTTAGGCAGTGTGGTGAAAATCTGCTCATGCTTAATCAGCGCCGCAGCCATATTGGCGAACATCGCCTTACGGTGCGAGGTCGTGCGATTAAGCTTACGTCCACTCATTCCATGTCTCATAACCCGTCTCCTTCCTAGTAAGGATCTTCGAACCGGCGAGCCAGTTCTTCAATATTTTCAGGTGGCCACTCAGGAACATCCATACCGAAGCGGAGGTTCATGGTAGACAATACATCTTTGATCTCGTTCAGAGATTTACGACCAAAGTTTGGCGTCTTCAGCATTTCGCTTTCAGACTTCTGTACCAGATCACCAATGTATACGATGTTGTCGTTCTTCAGGCAGTTTGCCGAACGCACAGAAAGCTCTAGCTCATCTACTTTCTTCAGCAGATATGGGCTGAATGGTAGATCGTCTTTCTTCTCTTTCTCAGCCACATCTGGAATATCTTCGAAGTTCACGAACAGATTCAACTGATCCTGAAGGATACGTGCAGAAAGTGCTACCGCATCTTCAGGAATGATCGAACCATCGGTCTCGATTTCCAAGATAAGCTTGTCATAGTCAGTACGTTGACCAACACGTGCATTCTCTACACGGTAAGCCACA
>JALEGK010000034.1 GCA_022763105.1 Rickettsiales bacterium
AGCCAAGCCCTAGCATCTGCAGTAGTCGCATTCATTGTACCTTTGTGACGAAACGCACCGTCTGCCACTATCACGCGCCCTTTATAATCAAGAGAAAAGAGATTGCTGGTGAGAATAGAAGAACATTCGGCATCCAAACTACCTAGGTGCTCATAACTATTGGTGTAGCAGATGCCAGACCATTTATAGTGAATATCACGGTTAATACCATTTGCCTCAAACGACATTTGACGCTGGCTAAGGTCAATTTTACCACTCACCCCTTTAATATCTTCCACCCACTGTTCTTTGTGATGGGTGTAAGCAACCGTACCATGCGTAATATTGAGGGTGACACCCGATACGTTAGAGCCCAAACCATGGTCGCCTTGCAAAAACGACCAGTTGTTTCGCCCCGATGAAAGCCGCTCTAAATTCAATTTAGGCGCTTCTAAATCCATACTAGTAACGGTTGGCTTGTCAGAGAAAATAGCGTCGAAGAAGTCTAGGTTGATAACCAGCCCATCCGCACGCAGAAAATAATTGGCGCTACCTTCTTCGTCATTTTTAATCGCAATGCCATGCACCTTCACATAGGCGCCAAACATCATGCTCACCGACACATCGCCATAAATCATCTTACGGCCAGTCAGAGCCTCTACTTCATGACCAATCTCATCGGCAATTTTTTGGGAATCAACAAAAGACGGCGCAATCATCATAAACAGCAGGCACAATGCTGCCAAAGCACCTACCCCAATTAGCGGCCATTTAAGTTGACTAATGCTCACCTGATAACTCTTGTTATTGACTCCACACGATCACACGCATCTGTTTAGCATTACAGTATATAATCGTCTAGGCATGAATGGGGGGGTGTAGATTATAAGAAAAGCGGGCGCAGGCTAGATCACATCGCGCTCTTGCGCGCCTGTTTCATCAAAGCTTCCCATATCTTCAATATCATCAAACTCTTCTTCGTCTTCTTCTAAATCATCCACCAGATGCATCCCGTTCTCCGACAACTCGTCGATAAACATACCATCTTCAGCATCATCTGAATTGATATCCACATCCGGATCTTCTTGATGATCTTCTACTTCACGCAAGTGCTCAACATCATCTTCGTAATCATCAAGCTCTTCTAATTCGGCAACGCCGCCCATGCCTTCTAGGGTTTCCATATCCTCGTCGTCATCATATTCGACTTTGGCTTTAACGGGGGCTTTCTTAGGAGCTGCGCTGTTTTTCTTGGCGACCACTTCAGCCTTAGGAAGGGCAAAAGAACATTTAGGACAAGACACATCGGCAACGTTCAGGTCGTAGAACTTCGCCTGACATTCGGGGCACTGTCTTTTACTTCCTAAGTCCTGATTCATCGCAAGCCTCTCCTAATTAGAATCAGTGTGTTCTTGCTATCTGTAAAACAAGTTTATATTACCTTATGCGATATATTCGGTAAACAGTGAAAATTGACTCAAAAGCATGGCTTCACACTTGACAACAAAGAAATCTTGTGTCGCAACCCGCTCAGGCAGCATTCGCGGCACCATCCCAATCCCGGGCGACAAATCTATTTCGCACCGCGCGCTATTGTTGGGCTCGCAAATTATTGGCAACGTTACCATTAAGGGCCTGCTAGAAGGTGAAGACGTGCTATGTACTAAAGCGGCACTGCAAGGGCTTGGCGTTAGCATTACCAAAGAAAGCAGCACCGGCAATTATCACGTAAAAGGGGTTGGCATTGGCGGACTGTCTGAATCAACCCAACCACTAAACATGGGTAATAGCGGTACTGGCGCGCGCCTATTGATGGGACTTGTGGCGCCCTACCCGTTCACCACCTTTATTTATGGCGATGAAAGCCTGTCGGGCCGTCCCATGAACCGTGTGATTAAACCACTAACCCAAATGGGCGCACAAATCACCGCCCGTTCCGAAAACCGGTTACCCGTTGCCATTCACGGCTCTGATAACTTTGTGCCCATTCACTACGAATCGCCGGTTGCCTCTGCACAAGTTAAGTCGTGTATCTTGCTAGCAGGCTTAAACACAGCGGGCACCACCACCGTTATCGAACCTAAAGCCACGCGCGATCATACTGAACGTATGATGCAGCATATGAGCATTCCCATTCAGTCGAACCAACTGGATGACGGTAGAGTGGAAATTAGCCTTAACGGTCACTGCGAACAAAAACCGCAAGACATTGTGATCGATGTGCCAGCCGACCCATCCTCAGCCGCATTCCCTATTGTGACCGCGCTGGTGGTGCCCGACAGTGACATTACCGTACAAAATGTGTGCATGAACCCGCTGCGCATTGGGTTGTTTGATGTGCTCAAACGCATGGGGGCCGACATCAGCTTTGTTAATGAGCGTACCGTTGCGGGCGAACCAGTAGTTGATATCCATGCCCGCCATAGCCAGCTCAAAGGCATTGAGATAGAAGCTGACATTGCGCCATCTATGATCGATGAATATCCGATCTTAAGCGTAGCCGCTGCATTTGCCGAAGGCCAAACCGTAATGCACGGGCTAGCTGAGCTGAGAGTAAAAGAAAGCAACCGTTTCGACGCGATCATCGACGGGCTAACCGAATGCGGTGTGCAAGTAAAAGCCGAAGACGATACCTTGATTGTTACCGGCGGCAATGGCGAGGTTCGCGGTGGCGGTTCTGTCATCACCCATTTCGACCACCGTATTGCCATGTCATTCTTGGTTATGGGGCTTGCGGCCAATTCGCCTGTTATCGTCGATGACTACACCTCAATCGCCACCAGCTTCCCAGGCTTCATCAAAACCATGACCACCGCAGGTGCCTATATTACGCAAGAACGCCGCCGCCATCGTCGCATTAGCCGCGAACGTCCGTTTGTTGTTGCCATCGATGGCCCGGCCGCATCGGGCAAAGGTACGTTGGCGCGCCGTC